>CAZFBC010000128.1:0-7574 GCA_964517245.1 uncultured Eubacteriales bacterium
GGAGGGCGAGCGCCTTGGCTTCCGCCCGGCGGAGGAGGTCGTCGCAGCTCCCGCGGTCCGGCGCCTCCAGGACGACGAGGAGGGCCCGGCCCGCCCGGGCGGCCGCGGCGTGGTCGCCGGTCTCGATCCTCTCGAGGAAGCGGCGCGACTTCGGGTCGAACGACGCGGAGAAGAAATCCCGGCCGAACCGGGCGTAGACCTGGTCGGCCTCGGCCGCCGAGGGATAGGCGACAACGAGCAGCAGGGCCTCGCGGCCGCCCGTCCGGTAGCGGGCCAGCGCGGCCTCGGCCCGGCCGTCGAGCCCGAGGACGGCCTCGTCGGCCAGGTAGTAATGGGCGTTGAGCGCGGCCTGGCTGCGGAACACGGCGACGCTCGAGGCGATCAGGCCCTCGGCCGGCAGGGCGTCCCGGACAGAGCCCGCGCGGGCGGCGGGGCCGGCCGCGGCGGGCGGCGCGAGAAGGGCCGCGGCCAGCGCGGCCAGGGCGATAAGGGTCTTGGTCACGGTCACACCAGGTACCTGTCGACGAGATGGATGACGGCGTAGGCGATCGCGGCCAGCGCGGCCGAGCCGGGGATGGTGAAGATCCAGGCCCAGACGATCTTCAGGGTCACGCCCCAGTGCACGGCGGACATCTTCTTGGCCGCCCCCACGCCGGAGATGGCCCCGGTGATGACGTGGGTCGTGCTGACCGGGACGCCCAGGTAGGTCGCCAGGAAGATGCTGACGGCGCTGGCCGTCTCGGCGCAGAACCCGTCGATCGGCCGCAGCTTGGTGATCTTCTGGCCCATGGTCTTGACGACCCGCCAGCCTCCGGACAGCGTGCCCAGGGCGATCGCGGCGTGGGCGCTGAGCACGACCCAGAGGGGGACGTGGAAGGTCTTGGTCCAGCCGGCCGCGAAGATCAGGCTGGCGATGATGCCCATCGTCTTCTGGGCGTCGTTGCCGCCGTGGCCGAGGCTGTAGAGGGCCGCGGACAGGAGCTGGAGGCGGCGGGCGGCCTTGTTGATCCTGGTCGGGTGCTTCTTGTGGACGACCCAGGTGGCGATCCAGATGAAGATGACGCCGAGGACGAGGCCCAGGACGGGAGCGAGGAAGATGAACAGGATGATCCGGCCCCAGCCGCCGACGATGATGATGCCCGTGCCGGCCTTGGCGACGGCGGCCCCGGCGTATCCGCCGATGAGGGCGTGGGAGGCGCTGATGGGCAGGCCCAGGTACCACGCGGCCAGGTTCCAGGTCACGGCGCCGACGAGGCCGGCGAAGATGACGGCGGGCGTGACGACGCTGATGTCGATCAGGCCGTTGCCGATGGTGTGGGCGACGCCCGTGCCGAAGATGAGGAAGGCGACGAAGTTGAAGAACGCGGCCCAGAGGACGGCCTGCCGCGGCGTCAGGACCCGGGTCGAGACGATCGTGGCGATGGAGTTGGCGGCGTCGTTCAGGCCGTTGGTGTAGTCGAAGACGAGGGCGACGAGGATGATGAAGAGGACGAAGAGGAAGCCGGCGTCGGGCATGAGGCTCAGGTGGACTTGACGATGATGCTCTCGATGACGTTGGCGACGTCCTCGCACCGGTCGGCGGCGACCTCGAGCCGGGTGTAGATCTCCTTGAGCTTGATGAGGTCCTTGATCTCGGCCGGCGTCTCCGCCTTGACGAAGAGCTCGGCGATGGCCTCGCGGCAGATGACGTCGGCCTGGTATTCGAGGATGTTGATCTGCTTGCAGAAGGCGTGGCAGTGGCCCAGGGTCTCCAGGCTGTCGATGGCCTCGAAGATCTGCTCGACGGCCTGGCTGATGATCCCGACGAGCTTGCGGGCCTCGGGCGTCGGCCGGTCGAGCTTGAAGTAGCACATCCGGCTGGCCACGCCCTCGACGCAGTCGAGGACGTCGTCGAGGCCGCTGGCCAGGCCGTGGATGTCCTCGCGCTCGAGGGGCGTGATGAAGGTCTCGCGCAGCTTGGTGAAGATCTCGTGGGTGATGTTGTCGCCCTCGTGCTCGATCTCCTTGATGCGCTCGTACTTCTTCTCGACGTCCTCGAAGTTGTCGACCAGCTCCTGGAGGGCCAGGGCCCCGGTCCTGAGGTTGGCCGCGTCGCGGCGAAAGAGGTCGAAGAACTTGTGTTCCTTGGGGAAAAAGTTCAGTTTCATGGTCGCTCGTCCCTCGTCCGAGGGGTCAATACTATTGAAGGCGGGGGGCGATGTCAAATGGCCCGTCGTCGGGCCGGCGCTCGAGCTCCTCGACGGCCTTCCGGACCGCGTCCTGGGCCGGGTCGAGCTTGAGGGAGGCCTTGAAGGCGGCCAGCGCCTCGGCCTTCCGCCCCGTCTTCCGGTAGCAGAGGCCGAGCGAGTTCAGCACGGCCGTGTCGCTGTCGTAGAGGATGTTGGCCTGGACGAGCTCGCCCAGCGCCTCTTCGTACCTCTCCCGGCCGAGCAGGGCCTGGCCGCGGATGACGCGGTAGGCGAACTGTCGCCGGGCGTCGCCGCGGAGGCTTTCGGCCACCTCCAGGGCCTCGTCGAAGTGCCCGGTCCTGTTGAGGAGGTGCCCGTAGCGCACGGCGCCGTCGAGGTGCTCCGGGTTGAGCCGGAAGGCCTCCTCGTAGAGGGCCCGGGCGGCCTCGGGACGGCCCGTCCGCTCGTACAGCTCGCCGAGCATGTAGCGGTAGAGGAACCGGTTGGCCGCGGGCACGCCCTTGGCGTGGGCGAAGGGGTGGCCGACCGCCTCGGCCGCCGCGACGACGAACGCGTCCTTGCCCTCGGCGAGAACCTCGCCGCCGGGCCCGGTCAGGACGACGGCGACCTCGTAGTAATCGGGCTCGAGCTCGCCCGCCGGCAGGGCGAAGGGGACGCTGACGAGCCGCCCGGACGCCGGGGGAGGGTCAAGCCTGACCGTGTAGGCCCGCCGGACCGGGTCGCGCTCCCGAAGGCCCCGCACCGTGACCCTGGCCGTCCCGGCCGCCGCCGCGTCGCCGGCCGGGAGCCGGACATTGAACAGGACGGCGACGCTCTCGGACGGGGCGAAGGTCTTCCGGGGGTCGACGACGAGCTTCCTGTCGAGGACCTTGAACGGGAGATGGAGGTCGCGGTCGTAGGTCTCGTAGCCGGTGCCGACGTACGGGCCTTCGACCGCGGCCGCGTCTCCGGCCGGCGGGACCTCGAGGTCGCGCTCGAGGAGGCTGAACTGCTTGCCGACCGTGTTCGTCAGCAGGACGACGAGGCGGTAGCGGCCCTCGGCGACGGGAAAGGAATCCTCGACGGCCAGGCCGCCCGCCCGGACCCGGTCCCAGTCCTCCCTGGGGAAGTAGACCGGGAACTCCCGCCCGTACTGAAAGACGGCGGTCTCGCCGCTCCGCAGGCTGACGTCGACCCGGAAGCCGCAGTAGTACCGGCCGCCGGGCTCGTAGAAGTCGACCCCGACCTCGTCCGGGACGATGGAGAAATGGAGGAAGCGCAGGCCCGTGGCCGGGTCCTCGAGGAGCGCCGTCGCGGCGTGGCTCCCGACGAAGTTGGTCAGGTACTCCGTGGACACCAGGCCCCGGTAGCTGAGGAAGTGCGTGGCGTAGGACGGGTCGACGTCCTTCTTCGGGGACTCCAGGATGTCGGCGAGGAGGAGGGCGTTGCGCGGCGAGGGGGCGAAGCCGTAGCCGTATTCACCCGGGATGCGGGTGACGGCGGCCTCGGCCAGGGTCGGGGCGAGCTCCGCGATCTTCCCGTAGAGGGCCTGGTGGTCGAAGGGGTCCGCGATGTCCCTCTGGTTGAGGAGGAGCCGGGCCGGGCCGTCGGAGACCGGGTCGTAGAGCCGGTACTCGCCGACGCCGCCGCGCTGGTAGAACAGCAGGACGAACTCGGCCGGCAGGCCCCGCCGGGCGTCCCCGCGGTAGCTCCAGGACTGGCAGGGGACGAGCCCCATGGTGGCCTCGAACCTTTCGACGCCGGCCGGCGGGCCGAGGACCATGTGGATGCGGCCCATGTCCGTCCTCCAGCCCTCGCGCGTCGTGCCGCGCCCGAAGTGCCTGTTGACGTGCTCGAACCGCGCCAGGAGCTCGTCCCGGTACTCGTTGGCCGGCGTCCCCGGGGTCGGGTCGCGCTTCTTCCAGAAGGTCTCGACGAAGGCCGCGCGGTCCGGCTCGTCGGCGAGCTTCAGGAAGACCTCCCTTTCGACGGGCTGGATATGGTAGGCGACGAGGGCCAGCCAGTCCCGGTATCGCGCCGGGAGGGCGTCCTCGGCGGCGCTCTGGCCCGCCCCGGCGAGAAGGGCCGGGAGGAGGGCGAGGGCCGGGAGGAGCCGGCCGGGCCGGGCCCTCATCGGCGGCCGCCGGCCCGCGGGCCGCGCCGGGCGGCCAGGACGCCCCGGACGAACCCGACGGATTCGGCCAGGCCCGCGAGGGGGTCCCGGCCGTCCTTCTCGTACTCGAAGGCGGCCGTGCCCCGGTAATCGATGGCGGCCAGGGTCCGCAGGAAGCCCGGCAGGTCGACCGCGCCCCGGCCGGCCTCGACCGCGACGCCGTCCGCGGACGCGGCCGTGACGTCCTTGAGGTGGACGTCGAGGAGACGCGGGCCGCACGCCGCGGCCGCCTCCGACGGGTCGACGCCGGAGCGCGCGCAGTGCCCCACGTCGAGGCAGACGCCGACCCCGGGGTCGAGGCCCGCGACCCTGTCGAGGATCGACCGGGGCGTCGGATAGAGGGGGTCGCCCGGGCCGTGGTTGTGGACGGCCAGCCTGACGCCGGTCTCGCGGACGCGCCTCTCCGCGAGGCCGAGGAGGGCGTGTCCGGGCGCGCCGATGACGATCTCCAGGCCGCCGGCCCGGGCGTAGGCGAAGGCCCGGTCGACCTCGGCCTCGCTCGTCATGTAGACGACGCCGCAGCCGTAGGGGACGATGCCGGCGGCCCGGACCTTGGCGACGACCGCCCGGATGTCGGCCTCGGAGCTCGAGAGCGGGAGGTGGAAGTCCTTGAGGGCGATGCGGCCGAGCCCGAGGCGCCGGGCCATGGCCAGGGTGGCGTCGAGGTCGAACTCGCGGAAGGTGTAGGAGGCCAGGCCGAGCTCGTAGCGCGGCGCGGGGCCGCCGTGCGCGCCGCCGCCGGTCCGGCCGCAGGCCGCCCCGCCGAGGACGGTCCCCGCCGCCGCTCCCGCGGAGCCGCCGAGGAAGGCCCGCCGCGTCATCCTGGTCATGCGCAATCACTATAGCGGGTTCGTCCGGGCCCGGTCAAATCGCCGCTTCCTTGACATCGGAATCGTCCCTGCATTAGCATCGGGAGCGACGAGGAGAAGATCCATGCACAACTGTCCTCTGAGCCGCCGCCGCTTTCTCGCCGCCGCCTCGGCCGGGGCCGTGGGCGCCCTGGCGCCGAAGGGGCTCTTCCCCGCGGGTCAGAAGGGCGAGAAGCTGCGCATCCGCATCGTCTACGCCCTCCACGCCGTCGTCCAGCCCGGGCCCGACTGGCCCAACGTCGGCTTCAACTTCCAGCCGGTCATGGACCGGACGACCCAGACCCTGGCCCGGAGCTTCCCCGCCTGGACGTTCACGAGCATCATGGCCAAGGGCCCCGAGGAGGCCGAGAAGATCGTGGCCGCGGACGCCGCCGCGCCCTTCGACGGGTACGTCGTCGTCCAGCTCAACTGCTGGAACCGCGTCGTCCAGACGATCGCCGGCACGGGCCGGCCCACGCTCTACGTCGATTTCCAGTACGGAGGCAGCGGGGGATTCCTCGTCTACAACGCGGCGTTCCTGCGCCAGGGAGCGCCCAACGTCGGCTTCGTCGCGTCGTCGCGGCCGGAGGACCTCGTCGCCGCGTGCCGGGCCTTCGAGCAGGCCCGGAAGGCCGGGCCGGGCTGCGATTTCGGGGCCATGGTCGCCGCCGCCCGCCGGGCCGCCACCCCCGCGTTCCGGGACGCGGCCGTCAGGCCCGACGGCCTCGAGGTCCTGTCCGCGGCCGACAGCCTGGCCCGGATGAAGGAGTCGAAGATCCTGGCCGTCGGCGGCGGCTGGCCCGGCATCGCCCCGGCCATCCGGGAGGCGATGGGCATCGAGGTCGTCGACGTCCCCTTCGCCGAGGTCAACGACGCCTGGGCCGCGGCCGACAGGGAGGACGCCAAGGCCATCGCCGACCGCTGGCACAAGACGGCGGCCCGGGTCGAGGGCGTCGACATGAAGACGCTCATCACCTCGGCGGCCATGTACCTCGGCCAGAAGGCCGTCCTGAGAAAGCACGGCGCCAACGCCATCACCATCAACTGCCTCGGCGGGTTCTACGGGGGCCACATCCACGCCTACCCCTGCCTCGGCTTCCACGAGCTGCTCAACGAGGGGCTCATCGGGGCCTGCGAGTGCGACCTCCGGTCGACGGCGACCATGGTCGCCCTGACCGCCCTGACCAAGGGGCGGCCCGGCATGATCTCCGACCCGGTCATCGACACCGCCGACCGCCGCGTCATCTACGCCCACTGCGTGGCCTCGAACAAGGCCTTCGGCCCGGGCGGCCCGGCCAACCCCATCGAGATCCTGACCCACTCGGAGGACCGCCAGGGCGCCTCCGTCCGGTCCATCCTGCCCCTCGGCTACATGACCTCGACGTGCGAGTTCGCGCCGGAGAAGAGGACCATCCTCTTCCACCAGGGCCGGGCCGTGGCCAACTCCCCCGACGACCGGGCCTGCCGGACCAAGCTCGCGGTCGAGCCCGTCGGCGACATCGAGAAGCTCTTCCGCGAGTGGGACGAGTGGGGCTGGCACCGGGTCACCGTCTACGGCGACCTCAAGAGGCCGGTCTACGAGCTGGCCGACGCCCTGGGCTGGCGCGTCCTCGAGGAGGCCTGAGGGTTGGCTTTTCCCGGTCGAATGGGCTAAGATGGGCCGGGAATCTCAGGAGAACGAAAGGACACCCCCATGGCCGAGCCGTTCATCGAAGAGAGAACACGGAAGGTCGCGCTGCTCATCGACGGCGACAACGCCCAGCCCTCGCTCATCGGCCAGATCCTGACCGAGGCCGGCAAGTACGGCCTGGTCACCATCCGCCGCATCTACGGCGACTGGACGACGGTCAACATGTCGGGCTGGAAGAACGCCCTCCACGACAGCGCCATCCAGCCCATCCAGCAGTTCCGCTACACCATCGGCAAGAACGCCACCGACAGCGCCATGATCATCGACGCCATGGACATCCTCCACGGCCACCTCGTCGACGGCTTCTGCATCGTCTCGAGCGACAGCGACTACACCCGCCTGGCGACCCGCATCCGGGAGATGGGCTTCTTCGTCATGGGCATCGGCAAGCGCTCGACGCCCAAGGCCTTCGTCAACGGCTGCAACATCTTCATCTACACCGAGAACCTCGTCCCCAGGGGCCGGGACCGGGGCGGGGAGACGCGTCGGCGGGACCGCGGCGGGTCGGCCCCCCGCAAGGGCGGCGGCAAGCAGGCCCAGGAGCCGAGGGAGGAGCCCGAGGACCGGGAGGAGCGCGAGGACAAGGGCGCCAAGTACGACCCGGTCCCCCTGCTCAAGGGCGCCTTCGACATGGCCGTCCACGAGGACGGCTGGGCCAACCTCGGCGAGATCGGCTTCTACCTGCGCCAGCTCGA
>CAZFBC010000129.1:0-7573 GCA_964517245.1 uncultured Eubacteriales bacterium
GCCGTGCCGGAGCGCCTCGACCCGGCTCCCCCCCTATGACCCGGGGAATGCGATTGGCACGGGGCTTGCATTCTCCAGGGGCAAGAACTCTAAAAGAAGGATCTCACCCATGTGCAAGATCACTTCCGCTTCCGTGATCATCGGCATCCTCTTCCTGATCGGCCTGCCTGCCCAAGGCTCCGAAGACGCGGACCTGAAGGCGGCCTTCGAGCGTCTGCCGGCGGCCGAAAAGCAGTTCCAGGCCGGAAAGGCCGAGTTCCTGGAGGGCCGCTACCGGGAGGCCGCGGCGGCCTTCGAGAAGTGCGTCGAAAAGCTGCCGCTGCACGCGTTCGCCCGCTACTATCTGGCCAACATCGCCTATATTCAGGGTGATCCCGAGACGGCCCTGACCCACATGGAACGCTCGCTCGCGGACCTGCCCTTCATGCACGAGCTCAACGCCTACGCCGCCAAGCGGAAGAGCCGTTCGTTCGATTCGTACCGGCAGATGCTGGACACGGCATGGGCGGCCGCCGAGGGGGCGGCCGGGGGCTCCTGCCGGCCCCGTCGCGAGATCGAATCGCTGAACGCCGAGCTCGACACCGAAAAGAGCAAGCTCGAGCTCGAGGCCGAGAGGGAGCGGGCCCAGCGCAACCTGCAGAGCGCCCACTACCGCTTCTTCCTCGGGAACATCCATCTCCAGCTGAAGCACCTGGCCGACGCCCTGCGGCTCTACCGCGAGGCCCTCGCGCTCGATCCCCGTCACGCCAGCGCCTACAACAACGCGGCCGCGGTCCTCTACATGTCCGGCGACTTCCCGGGCGCGCTCGACCTCCTGGAGACGGCCGAGCGCGAAGGCCTGGGCGACTTCCTGAACCTGAAGCTCGAGCACCTCGTCCTCGAGGCCCTGGGCAGGCCGACGGAGGGCGTTCTCCGGGAAGACCTCTCCCGAGGCCCGGAGGCGGACCTCGGCGTCGAGAGGTTCGCGCTGGCCACCAAGAGCTGGAACCCCCTGCTCCCTCCTCTCTACGAGAACTGCTACGTCGTCTTCAGCCGGTCGACGCGGCAGGCGGTCGTCATCGACCCGGGGGCCGAGGATCCCCGCATCGCCGATTTCGTGGCCGGGAACGGGCTCGAGGTGAAAGCCGTCCTGAACACCCACGGCCACCCCGACCACACGGCCGCCAACGCCCACTTCTCCGCGCTCTTCAAGGCGGAGGTCATCGCCCCTAAACAGGACGCGGCGGACCTGCCCGTCCCCCCGGCGCGGAGCGTCGACGACGGGGCGGTCCTGCGCTTCGACGGCCTGACGCTCGAGGTCCTGCACACGCCCGGTCATTCGCCGGGGAGCAGCTGCTTCCTCGTCGGGGATTTCCTGTTCTCCGGCGACACGCTGTTCAAGGGCTCCATCGGCAGGACCCAGGATAAGGGCCCGGAGAAGGCGGGGGAGGCCCAGCGCCGGCTCGTCCGGACCATCCGGGAGAAGCTCTTGGCCCTTCCGGGGCAAACGCTCGTCTGCCCCGGCCACGGAAAGACGTCGACCATCGCCGACGAGACGGCCGACAATCCCTTCCTGAAAAAATAGCCGGCCGGAAGGAACCTGTTATCCCTTCGCGGTGTATTGTAGAATGGGGAGCAGTTTGCCCCGGCACCTTTCCTCGGGAGGAGAACACGATGCCCGCTGACACGAAACGAAGACCCGTCGCGGCGGCCATCGCCGCTCTCATCCTGGCCGCGGCGGCGACCGTCGTCCCGTCACCCGCGCCGGCGCAGGATGTCATCGCGCCCGACCTGAGGGCCGTCCCCGAGGGCCAAGGCTGGAAGATCCATAACCGGGGCGTCACCCTCGCCGAAGCGGACGGCCGGACGGTCGTTGAGTTCGACGGCCGGCCGGGGGAAGGCATGGCGCTTCTCGAGGGCCTGGCCTTCACGAACGGGGTCATCGAATGCGACCTCCTCGGCCGGAGCGCGCCGGTCCAGGGGAGCTTCATCGGGATCGCTTTCGGGGTCCGGGACGCCGGGACCTACGAAGCCGTCTATTTCCGTCCCTTCAATTTCCGCTCGGAGGACGCCTCGCGGCGGGCGCATTCCGTGCAGTACGTGTCGCACCCCGAATGGACGTGGGGCCGTCTGCGCCAGGAGAAGCCCGGCCTGTACGAAGGCCCGATCGAGCCGCCGCCCGACGGGGATCAATGGCTCCGCGTGCGCGTCGTCGTCGAGCGGGCGAAGATCAGCGTTTACCTGGGCGATGCCGCGGTCCCGTGCCTCGAGGCGGAGAGGCTCGGCGGCCCGAAGACGGGATCGGTCGCGCTCTGGACGGGCAACAATTCTCCGGGCAAGTTCGCGAATTTGAGGATCTCGAGCTCCGGTCCCGGGCTTAAAGGAAAAGAACTCCCATGATGCGTGCCGGAAGACGGTTCCCGGTCACGGTCCTCCTGGCCGGGCTCGTGCTCCTCGGAGGCTGCGGCGACGACGACGCGGAACAGGCCGGCGGCGGGGTCCTCGACGCCCTGGCCCGGCCCCGGCAGGGGCGCTCGATGCGGGCGACGTCGACGATGCGCGTCGGCGAGCTGCGCCGCGGCCCCGACGGGGACCGCGACGGCGGCGAGCGGCGCTACGACCCGACGGCCGAGCCGCGCGGGGACGCGGACGTCCAAAGCAACTGGGACAACTTCAACGTGCCTCCGGGCGCGACCCACGTCCTGATGGACGCGAAGGGCCCCGGCGTCATCACCCACATCTGGATCACCTTCCTGGGGCCGGAGCCGCAAGGCTGGGCGGCCAAGGGCTCGGCCGACCACCAGGAGCTCATGCTGAGGATGTACTGGGACGGCGAGCCCCGGCCGGCGGTCGAGGCGCCGGTCGGCGATTTCTTCGCCAACTGCTTCGGCCGGCGAAGCGAGGTCGTCAGCGTGCCGGTCGTCGTCGAGGGCGGCGACTCCTACAATGCCTTCTGGCGGATGCCCTTCCGGAAGTCCGCCCGGATCGAGATCGAGAACCAGAGCGCCAAGCCCCTCAGCCTTCTCTACTACAACATCGACTGGATCAAGCTCGACGCGCTGGCGAAGGATACCCCCTATTTCTACGCCCAGTATCGCCAGGAATATCCCGCCCGCAGGGGCGAGGACTATCTCCTCCTCGAGACCCGGGGCCGGGGCCACTACGTCGGGACGGTCCTCGGCGTCCGGATGCGCAGCCCGGCCTGGTTCGGCGAGGGCGACGAGAAGATCACCATCGACGGCGAGACGACGCCCTCCGTCTGGGGCACGGGGACCGAGGACTACTTCCTCTCGGCCTGGGGCCTCGAGCGCGCGAGCACGCCGTACTTCGGGGTGCCGTTCTTCGACGGCCGGACGATCGGCGGGCACGTCAGCTCCTACCGCTGGCATCTCCACGACCCCGTCGTCTTCAACACGGGAATCAGGGTGACGCTGGAGCACATGGGCTGGATGTCCGAGGACGAGACCCCCGGCTACAAGGCCACCAGCTGGAACGAGCGCGAGGACGACTTCGCCAGCGTGGCCTTCTGGTACCAGACCGGCGTCCCGACCTTCGCCGGGCGGGCCCCGGGGGCGGGCGAGCGGCGCCTGCCGAGCCTGGCCAGGACGACGGTGAAGGCCTGGGATCCCGGGACGCCGAGGAAGCACGGGCCGGGCGAGGTCGCGAGGTCGACCGACGCCCTCACCGGGGAGGACATCCTCGTCTACCGGCCCTCGCGGCCGGTCGGGGCCTGGCTCGAGATCCCGATCGACGTCGAGACGAAGGAGCCTCTGCGGTTGGAGGTCGGCGCTGTCCTCCTCCCTGACGGCGGCCTCTACCAGGCCTATCTCGACGGCGTGAAGATCGGCCGGCCGCTCGATTTCCACGCCGACGCGCCCGGCGACGCGGCGTTCCCCCTGCTCGACTTCTGGCCCGAGCCGGGGGCCCACGTCCTCCGGCTCGAGTGCGTCGGCCGGAACGGGCGCAGCGCGGGCCGCGCCTGCGGCGTCGCGTCCGTCCGGCTCCTCGAGCGCCGTCCGCGCGTGGCCGAGTACGGCCACGACAGGGACAAGGATTGGCGGACGGACCCGGTCCTCTATGACTGAGCTCCGGGAGATCTTCGAAGAGGTCGCCGCAAAAGCGTGAGCGCTCCCGGCCGTCCCCGGAACCGGACGGCTTCAGGTTCTTGACAGCGGTCCGCCTCCGGGAATATCCTCGTCTCAGGAAGGGGAACATGTCCAACGCGGGTCCTCCCGACGATCCCGGCACGCGGTCCACGCCGGGGCTCGGCGCCCCGGTAAATTTCGCGGGCCCCACGTTCTCTCCGGGCCAGACCTTGGCCGGCCGCTTCCGCGTGCTCGGGTTCATCGCCCGCGGCGGGATGGGGGAGGTCTACGAAGCGGAGGACCTCGAGCTCGGCGAGCGCGTGGCCCTGAAGACCGTCCGCCCCGAGATCGCCGGGGATCCGTCCGCGCTCGAGCGGTTCAAGACCGAGGTCCACCTCGCCCGCAAGGTGACCCACCCTTCCGCGTGCCGGATCTTCGATGTCTTCCACCACCGGCCCGGGCCGGACGAGACGGGCTCCGCGGACGTGACGTTCCTGACGATGGAGCTCCTCCGGGGGGAGACGCTGGCCGAGCGCCTCGCCCGGACCGGCCGCATGCGGCCCGGCGAGGCCCTGCCGCTCGTCGAGCAGATGACGAGCGCCCTCGAGGCCGCCCACCGGGCGGGCGTGATCCACCGCGACTTCAAGAGCGCCAACGTGATGCTCGTTCCTCAGGGCCCCGACCCCGCGCGCATCCGGGCCGTCGTGACGGACTTCGGGCTGGCGCGCCGCGACCCGGGAGCGGGCGGCTCCGTCGTCACGGACACGTTCACCGCGGCGGTCGCGGGAACGCCCGCCTACATGGCCCCCGAGCAGATCGAAGGCGGCGCGATCACCGCCGCCACCGACATCTATGCCCTCGGCGTCGTGATGTACGAGATGGTCACGGGGCGGCAGCCCTTCGTGGGGGAAACGCCCTTGGCGGGCATGGTCAAGCGGCTCAAGGTGGCGCCGGTCCCGCCGCGGGTCTTCGTGACCGACCTCGACCCGCTCTGGGAATCCGTCGTGCTGCGCTGCCTGGCGCGCGAGCCGAAGGATCGTTTCGCGTCGGCCGACGCCGTGGTCAAGGCGCTCCACGGCGAGAGAGCGCCGGGCGCGGCCGGCCCGGCGCCGGCCCGGCGCCGCCGGGCTTCTCCGGCCGTCGTCGCAGGCGCGCTCGCGGCGACGGTCGCGCTCGGCCTGATCGGATGGTGGGCCGCGCGACGGCTGGCCTCGCCCTCCGACCCGTCGCGCGTGTCCGGAACGGTGGCGGCGGTCCGGCGCTCCATCGCGGTCCTCGGCCTCAGGAACCTGACCGGCCGCGCCGAAGCCGCCTGGCTCGCTGTGGCGCTGGCCGAGATGCTGACCTCCGAGCTGGGCGCCGGCGAGGCCATTCGGACGATCCCCGGCGAGATGGTGGCGCGTCTGCGGGCCGAGCTCCCGCTGGCCGACTTCGACAGCCTGGCCCGGGACACCCTCGCCCGCGTCAGGGAAAGGCTCGGCAGCGACCTGCTGGTCCTTGGCTCCTTCACGGCCCTCGGCGACCAGGCGGGCGGACAGCTCCGGCTCGACGTCCGCCTCCAGGACACGGCGATCGGCGAGACGGTGGCTTCGGTCAGCCAGACGGGGACCGAGTCGGAGCTTTTCGACCTCGTCTCGCGCACCGGCGCGGAGCTGCGCCGGAAGCTCGGCGTGGGCGACCCGACCGCGGCCGAGAGCGACGCGGTCCGCGCCTCGCTGCCCCGGGATCGCGACGCGGCCCGGCTGTACGCCGAGGGCCTCGAACGCCTCCGGCTCTTCGATGCTCTGGGCGCCCGGGCCCTGCTCGAGAGGGCCCAGGCCGCCGATCCCGCGCATGCGCTCACGCGCAGCGCCCTGGCCGCCGTCTGGTCCATGCTGGGCTACGACGCCCGGGCCCGGGAAGAAGCGAAGAGCGCCGTGGACCTTTCGGCCGCTCTCTCCCGGCAGGAGCGTCTGTCCATCGAGGGGACATACTTCGAGGCGACCCGGGAGTGGGACAAGGCCATCGAGATCTACAAAGGCCTCTTCGAGCTCTTTCCCGACAACCTCGATTACGGGCTCCGCCTGGCCTCCGCCCAGGAATCGGCCGGCCAGGGCAAGGACGGCCTGGCCACGCTCGACGCGCTGCGGCGGCTCCCCGCGCCCGCCGGGAGCGATCCCCGCATCGATCTCATGGAGGCGACCGTCGCCCGCTACCTCTCCGAGTCCCGCCGGGGTTCCGAAGCCGCCTCGCGGGCGGCGGCCGCGGCCCGAGCCCAGGGCGCCCGCCACCTTCTGGCGCGGGCGCGGTTCGAAGAAGGGTCGAATCTCCAGAACCTCGGCCGGATGGACGAGGCCCTGGCCGCTCTCGAGGAGGCCGAGCGCCTCTTCGAGGAGGCCGGCGACCTGCGGGGGATGGCGGGGTCCATGAACAACCGCGCCCTGGTCATCGCGGGCCGCGGCGACCTCGACGGCGCGGAGAAGCTCTCGAACGAGGCGCTCGCCGCCTACAAGTCCATAGGGAACGTGAGCGGCGAGGCCCTGATGCTGGGCAACCTCGGCAACATCGAATACTTCCGCGGCAACCTCGGGGGCGCGCGCCGGCGGTGGGAGGAGACGCTCCCGACCTATCGGGAGATCAACGAGAAGGTCGGCGAGGGCCAGATGCTCAACAACATCGCCTCCGTCCTCGGCGAGCAGGGCGACATCGGCGGGGCGAGGGCGAAGTTCGAACAGGCCGCCGCCGTCTTCCGGGAGGTCGGCCACAAGAGCGGCGTGGGCTCCGCGCTCGGCAACATCGCGCGCTGTCATCACCAGGAAGGCGACTTGGCCGCCGCCGCGCGCGCGTTCGAGGATTCGCTCGCGATCTGGCGGGAGACCGGGGACAAGCAGTACGCCGCGCCCGCCATCCAGGATCACGGGCGCCTGCTTCGCGACAGGGGAGACGCCGCCGGCGCCCGGCGCGCCTACGGCGAGGCGCTCGCCCTGCGGCAGGAGATGGGTCAGGAGGGGGAGGCCGCGGACGCCCGGCTGGCCGTCCTCGACCTCGACGTGAGCGAGGGGCGGGCGAAGGAGGCCGAGGCGCCGGCCCGCGACGCCTTGGCGGTGTTCCTCCGGCTCGGGTCCGCGGACGGCGAGGCCATCGCCCGCGTGATGCTGGCCCGGATCGCGGCTGCCCTGGGGCGCTCGACCGAGGCCGCGGACGAAGCGGAGCGGGCCCGGGGACTGGCGGCGAAGAGCCAGAACCGGACCCACCGCCTGCTCGTGGAGATCGAAAGCGCGCACGTCCTCGGCACCTTGGACGACCGGGACCCGGCGGCGTCGATCGAAACGCTGAAGCTCGTTGAGGCCGAAGCGGTCCGCTCGGGCGTGCAGTCCCTGATCTTCGAGGCGCGCCTGGCCCTCGGCGAGGTCGAAGCGCGATCGTCCCGTCCGGGAGCGAAGTCCCGCGTTCTCGAGCTCCGGAAAGAGGCGGAGTCCAAGGGCTTCGGACGCGTGGCCGCGCTCGCGGCGGCGGCCGCCCGATAAAAT
>CAZFBC010000130.1:0-7527 GCA_964517245.1 uncultured Eubacteriales bacterium
CCTCAGCGAGGAGGACATCGCCCAGGCCCTCAGCCGCCAGCTCGGCTACCCCTACATCGACCTCGACCAGTTCGACGTCTACCCCGAGGTCATCACCCTGATCCCCGTCGACGTGGCCAAGAAGTACATGGTCATGCCCATCCACCGGATCCGGGCCTTCCTGACCCTGGCCATGGTCGACCCGACCGACCTCGACGTCATCGAGGACATCCGCTTCCGGACCGGGCTCGCGATCCAGCCGGTCATCGCCTCGGAGACGGGCGTCGCCAACGCCATCAACAAGTACTACGGCACGGCCGACGCCATCCGGGTCAAGAAGCTCATCGAGGACATCGCCCTGGCCGACGACGGCCGGGTCAACATCATCGAGGACGACAAGGACTCCGACGTCCTGACCGAGGCGGACGGCGAGGCCGAAGAGGCCCCGATCATCAAGCTGGTCAACCAGACCCTCATCGACGCCATCAAGCGGGGCGCCAGCGACGTCCACTTCGAGCCCTACGAGATGAGCTTCCGCGTCCGGTACCGCATGGACGGCGACCTCTACGAGATCGTCAACCTGCCCCTCAAGTACCGCAGCCCGGTCATCTCGCGCATCAAGATCCTGTCCAACATGGACATCGCCGAGAAGCGCCTGCCCCAGGACGGCCGGATCAAGATGCGGCTCCGCCTCGACAACGGCAAGAAGAAGGAGGTCGACATGCGCGTCTCCTCCCTGCCGACGCTGTGGGGGGAGAAGATCGTCGCCCGCATCCTCGACAAGGAGATGCTCAAGCTCGACCTGACCCAGCTCGGCTTCGAGGAGGAGTCCCTGGCCATCTTCCAGGAGGCCATCCACATGCCGTGGGGCATCGTCCTGGTCACCGGGCCGACCGGCAGCGGCAAGACGAACACGCTCTACTCGGCCATCTCGACCATCAACTCGCCGGACATGAACATCATGACCGCGGAGGACCCGGTCGAGTTCAACATCCCCAACATCAACCAGGTCCAGGTCAAGGACGAGATCGGGCTGACCTTCGCCTCCTGCCTCCGGAGCTTCCTCCGCCAGGACCCCGACATCATGCTCGTCGGCGAGATGCGCGACCTCGAGACCGTCGACATCGCCATCAAGGCGGCCCTGACCGGCCACCTCGTCTTCTCGACCATCCACACCAACGACGCGGCCAGCTCCATCACCCGCATGGTCAACATGAACGTCGAGCCGTTCCTCATCGCCGACTCGCTCGTCCTGGTCGCGGCCCAGCGCCTCGTCCGCAGGCTCTGCAAGAAGTGCGCCCAGCCCCACGCCCTGCCGGAGGCCGCCCTGCTCGAGATGGGCTACCGCAAGAACGAGCTCAAGGGGCTCCAGGTCATGAAGCCCGGCGGCTGCGACGTCTGCAACAAGACCGGCTACAAGGGCCGGACGGCCCTCTTCGAGGTCATGAGGATCGACGAGGACATCCGGACGATGATCCTGACCCGGGCCCAGTCCCGGGAGATCAAGAGGAAGGCCATCGAGAAGGGCATGACAACGCTGCGCCGGAGCGGCCTGTCCAAGATCATGAACGGCATCACCTCGGTCGAGGAAGTCCTGCGGGAGACCGTCCGGGACGAATGACCGATACCGCGAAGGAACGGAGGTTCCCATGGCCAAACCCATCTTCGAGCTGCTGAAGGCCTGCGTCGAGGCCGACGCGAGCGACCTGCACGTCACGACCTACATCCCGCCGCGCATCCGGGTCCACGGCGTCCTCAAGGACCTGGAGCACCCGTCGCTGACGCCGGCCGAGACGAAAGAGGTCATCTACAGCATCATGACCGACAAGCAGAAGCGCCTGTTCGAGGAGAAGCTCGAGCTCGACTTCTCGTTCGGGGTCAAGGAGCTGGGCCGGTTCCGGGCCAACGTCTTCATGCAGAAGGGCGCCGTGGCCGGGGCCTTCCGCCGCTTCCTGCCGTCGATGTGGAGCTTCGCCCAGCTGGGCATCCCCCAGCGCATCCAGCAGCTGTGCTACCTGCCGCGGGGGCTCATCCTCGTCACCGGCCCGACCGGGTGCGGCAAGTCGACGTCCCTGGCCTGCATGATCGAGCACATCAACTCGGAGCGGCCGGTCCACATCGTCACCATCGAGGATCCCATCGAGTACTACCTGACGCCGCGCAAGGCCATCATCAACCAGCGCGAGCTCTACGCCGACACCATGTCCTACGGCAACGCCCTCCGCTCGGTCCTCCGCGAGGACCCGGACGTCGTGCTGGTCGGCGAGATGCGCGACCTCGAGACGGTCGAGGCCTGCCTCCGAGTCGCCGAGACCGGCCACCTGACCTTCTCCACCCTGCACACGAACTCGGCCGTCGAGTCGATCAGCCGCATCATCGACATCTTCCCCAGCCAGTACCAGACCCAGGTCCGGATCATGCTGTCGATGTCGCTCGAGGCGGTCATGACCCAGGCCCTCCTGCCCCGCGCGGACGGCAAGGGCCGGGTCCTGGCCATGGAGATCATGATCCCCAACCCGGCCATCCGCAACCTCATCCGCGAGAACAAGATCCACCAGATCTACTCGGCCATGCAGATGGGCCAGGAGAAGTTCGGGATGCAGACCTTCAACCAGTCCCTGGCCAACCTCTACTTCCGCAAGCTGGTCAGCCTGGACGTGGTCATGGCCATGACCTCCTTCCCGGAGGAGCTGACGGACATCATCCAGCGCCGCGAGGGCGCGAAGATCGGATCGGGCGGCCCCGCCGGGCCGGCCAAGAAATAGGCAGCCGGAAGGCACAAGCGAGGTAAACCATGCCGACTTTCGTATGGAAAGGCAAGAACCGCTACGGTGACACCGTCGGGGGGGAGCGCGTCGCCGCTTCCAAGGAGGAGCTGGGCCGCCTGCTCCAGAAGGACCAGATCACGGTCCTCAGCGTCGCGCCGGCCAAGCAGGGCCTGAACATCCCGTTCCTCAAGCGGGAGAAGGTCCGGCTCAAGGACCTGGCCGTCTACAGCCGCCAGCTGTCCGTCCTCATCGACGCCGAGCTGCCCCTCATCCAGAGCCTGGGCATCCTGGAAGAGCAGCAGAAGAACACCTACTTCAAGAACGTCATCAAGACCGTCAAGGAGGACGTCGAGGCCGGCTCGACCCTGAACCAGGCCAAGCGGAAGCACCCCAAGGCCTTCGACGACCTCTACTGCAACCTCATCGCCTCGGGCGAGCAGTCGGGCTCGCTCGACATCATGCTCCGCCGGCTGTCCGAGTTCATCGAGAAGAACGTCCGGCTGAGGGCCAAGGTCAAGCAGGCCATGATCTACCCCACGGCCATCTTCATCTTCGCCATCGCCGTGACCATCTTCCTCCTCTGGAAGGTCATCCCCGTCTTCGCCGCGATTTTCCGCGACCTGGGGGCCGAGCTGCCCTGGCTGACGGCCCAGGTCGTCGCCATGAGCGAGTTCGTCGAGAGCTCCATCCACTTCGTCATCCTCGGCATCATCGGCGCCGTCCTGGCCTTCCGCTACTACCGGAGCACCAAGCAGGGGCGCTGGGCGACCGACAAGATGATCCTGAAGCTGCCGCTGTTCGGGCCCCTCCTCTACAAGGTGGCCATGACCCGGGTGACCCGGACGCTGGCCACGCTCATCTCCGGCGGCGTGCCCATGCTCGAGGCCCTCAAGATCACCTCGACGACCTCGGGCAACGTCATCATCGAGGCGGAGATCATGGAGGCCCGCAAGCTCGTCTCCGAGGGCAAGACCATGAGCGAGTCGTTCAAGCAGGCCGGCCGCTTCCCGACGATGATGCTCCAGATGATCAACGTCGGCGAGGCCACGGGCACGCTCGACGAGATGCTCAACAAGCTGGCCAACTTCTACGACGAGGAGGTCGACAACGCCGTGGCCTCCCTTCTCTCCGTCATCGAGCCCATCATGCTCATCGGCGTCGGCGGCCTCGTCGGCGGGCTGGTCGTGTCCATGTACCTGCCCATCTTCAACCTGATGCAGCAGTTCTAGGAGGCGAGAAGCGATGGAGCGCGCGGTCGAAAGAAGGAGCGTCCGGCTGTACGGCCTGTACCGGCTGGTCGTCCTGACCTCGCTCCTCGTCGCCGCCTTCATCATCCAGCTGTCCACGCCGGAGTCCCAGGCCAACCTCCCCTTCTACTACCTCATCCTGGGCGCCTACGGCTTCTCCGCCCTCTTCTTCGCCCTGTCCGTCTGGGGCCGCGGGCTGGCCGCCCAGGCCTGCGTCCAGATCGGGTTCGACCTCCTGCTCATCACCGCGTTCGTCTACATCACCGGCGGCCTCGCCTCCTCGATGTACTTCCTCTACCTCTTCCCGATCATCGCCGCCGGCCTGGTCGTCTCCGGCCGGGCCGGGTTCCTGGCCGCCTCCGCGGCGGCCATCCTCTTCGGCGCCCTGGTCGACGGAGCCTATTTCGGCTTCATCCCGCCCTTCCTGCCCGGGCACGCCGTCCGGACCTCGCTCGGCTCGATGCTCGTGACCATCTTCGTCGCCTGGGGCGTCTTCTTCGTCATCGCCGCCCTGATGAGCTATCTCGCGGGCAGCCTGCGCAAGACCCGCGAGGCCCTCCGGGCCGCCGAGAAGGAGCTGCTCGTCAGGGAGCGGCTCTCCGAGGCGGGACGGGTCTCGGCCAGCCTGGCCCACGAGATCCGCAATCCCCTGGCCGCCATCTCGGGCTCCGTCCAGGTCCTGAAGAAGGAGATCCCCCTCGACGCCGAACAGGCCCGTCTCATGGACATCGTCCTCAAGGAGTCGGAGCGGGTCTCCCACAGCCTGGACCAGTTCCTGGATTTCGCCCTGCCCGCGAAACAGGTCTTCTCGGTGATCAACCTGCCGGACATCCTGGACGAGACGCTCAAGATCCTCCGCGCCGGCGGCGAGCTCAACGGCCGGGTCGAGGTCGAGGAGGATTTCCGCGCCGCGGCCGTCCCCTTCTACGGCAACGCCGGGCAGTTCAAGCAGGTCTTCTGGAACCTCATCAAGAACGCGCTCAAGGCCATGCCCGAGGGCGGCCGCCTGCGCCTCGGCATCTCGCCGCCGCGGAAGAAGGAGGTCGCCATCGTCGTCGCCGACACCGGGAAGGGGATGACCGAGCAGGACCGGGAGCACCTCTTCGAGCCCTTCTACTCGGGCTTCGCCGACGGCCGGGGCCTGGGCCTCGCGGTCGTCCGCCGGATCGTCGACGACTACGACGGGCGGATCGACGTCCGCTCCGAGCTCAGCCGCGGCACCGAGGTCGTGATCACCCTGCCCGTCCGCCTGCCGGCGGGCCCCCAAGGATGAGACCATGGAAACGATCCTGATCGTCGACGACGAAAAGAGCCTGCTCGACCTGCTGACGGTCGTGTTCAAGAAAGAGGGCTACGCGGTCAGGACCGCGCTCTCGGCCGCCGCCGGCTTCGAGGTCCTGGGCCGGGAGGAGATCGACCTGGTCGTCACCGACATCAAGATGCCGGGCGCCGACGGCATGGACATCCTCCGCTACGCCCGCGAGAACCTGCCCGACGTCCCGGTCATCCTGATCACGGCCTACGGCAGCATCGCCCAGGCCGTCGAGGCCCTCAAGGCGGGGGCCCTCGACTACGTCGTCAAGCCGTTCGACGTCGAGGAGCTGAAGATCATCGCCGGGCGGGGGCTGGCCTCCCGCCGGCTCAAGCAGGAGAACATCCTCCTCAAGCGCGACCTCAAGGACCGCTACGGCTTCGAGCAGATGATCGGCAAGAGCCGGTCGATGCAGGAGATCTACATCCTCATCGAGAAGATCGGCTCGACGGACTCGACCGTCCTCATCACCGGGGAGAGCGGGACGGGCAAGGAGATGGCCGCCCGGGCCGTTCACCTCCAGGGCGCCCGGCGCGACCACCCCTTCGTGTCCATCAACTGCGCGGCCCTGCCCGAGAACCTCCTCGAGTCGGAGCTCTTCGGCCACGTCCGCGGCTCGTTCACCGGCGCCGTCTCCGACAAGAAGGGCATGTTCGAGCTGGCCCAGAAGGGCACGCTCTTCCTCGACGAGGTCGGGGAGATGTCGCCCTGGACCCAGGTCAAGCTCCTGCGGGCCCTCCAGGAGCGGAAGGTCCGGCGGGTCGGGGGCGCCGACGAGATCCCGGTCGACGTCCGCATCATCGCCGCGACGAACCAGGACCTCAAGAAGAGGATCGAGGAGGGCAAGTTCCGCGAGGAGCTCTACTACCGTCTCAACGTCATCTCCGTCGACATGCCGCCCCTGCGCAAGCGGACCGAGGACATCCCCATCCTGATCGCCCACTTCCTCCAGAAGTACTGCGACAAGATGGGCAAGAAACCCAAGCGGTTCACGCCCGAGGTGGTCGGCCTGCTCGAGGGCTACCCCTGGCCGGGCAACATCCGGGAGCTCGAGAACGTCATCGAACGCATCGTCGCCATCGAGGACCGGGAAACGGTCACGGCCAGCTGCCTGCCCCAGGAGATCGTCTCGCCCCAGAGGAAGAAGCTGGACACGCAAGAGCTCTTCGCCCCGGGCTTCAGCCTGACCCGCCACCTCGACGACATCAGCAAGAAGTACATCCAGGAAGCCCTGGCCGTCACCGGCGGCAGCCTGCAGAAAGCGGCCCCGCTCCTCGGCCTGAGCTACCGGACGATCCGCTACCTCATCGGCAAGTACGACCTCAACCAGGTCCGCAAGGCCGAGAAGCGCAACGGCAACGGCGACCGCAACCCCGCCTGAGCGACAAAAAACGTCATAAATGACAATAAATGTCGGCATTTTTTTTGTAAGTCTCTCAACAATATTTGCAACTAATTCAATATCAATGTGTTATAATGGCCTATATGTTGGCACGGATATTGCTAAAACAGAGGTGCCAACGTTGATTGGCAAATCAACCCGGCTGAGGATATCAGCCAGGGAAACCTAAAGGAGGTTTTCAATGCTTAAAAAGATGAGAGGATTCACCCTCATCGAGCTGCTGATCGTCGTCGCGATCATCGGCATCCTGGCCGCCCTGCTCATCCCGAACGCCCTGGCTGCCATCCAGAAGGCCAAGCAGAAGACGGCTATGAAAGAGATCATGACGATGTCGACCGGCGGCATGGACTACATCACGGACCACGGCGACTGGTCGCTCGTCGCCCAGGACGGTCAGCTGACCGCCTCGACCGACCCGTTCCCGGCCAACATCGCCAACTTCTACATCAAGACCTGCCCGATCAACGACCCCTGGAACCACGGCTATTACATTCACTGTGGCGAAGCCGCGACCGAGGCCGTTGTTTCCGGCGCCGATCCCCTGAACATCGGCAACGACGATTTCGTCATCCTGTCCCTGGGTCGCGACGGGATCACCGGGCCCACGTATGACGCCAGCACGTACCAGGAAGCCACCCCCGAGGCCGGCTTCTACAACGTCAGCGGCATGGCCGACTTCGACGAGGACCTGGTCGCCTGGGCCGGCAACTGGATCGTCGGGCCGCGCACCGCTCTCGTCCAGAGCGCCGCGACTCCCTGACCTTAGCTGAATCACGAGCACCCGTTCGAGGGGCGGCTCCGGCCGCCCCTCTTTTTTTT
>CAZFBC010000131.1:0-7478 GCA_964517245.1 uncultured Eubacteriales bacterium
TGTCGAGCTCGGCGAGCGCCTCGTCGAGCCGGCCCGTGACCGAGAGATACAGCCCCTTCCACTGGTGCCCGTCGGCCTTCATGCCGCCGGTCCTGGCCCGGGCGATCTGGTCGTCGGTCAGGCGTAGAGCCTCGCCGTAATCCCCTTCCATGGCGTGGAGATAGGCCAGCTTCCAGATCGAGGCGAAGTCGGGCCGGATCTCCAGGGCCTTGCGATACAGGGCCCGGGCCTTGTCGAACCCGCCCATCTTGAAGTGGAGGTCGCCCAGGGAGTCGAGCGGGTTGGCCTCGCCCGGACGGGAGGCCGCGTAGCGCTCGAAGGTGGCGATGGCCTGGTCGAACTTCCCGACCTCGGCCTGGGTGTAGGCCAGGAGGTTCAGGGCGTAGCCGAAGTCGGGGTCGATCTCCAAAGCCTTCTCGAATTCGGCGATGGCCAGGTCGAGCTTCCCCCGGTTCCGGTAGAACCAGGCCAGCTCGGCGCGGGCCCGCTTGTCGCGGGGATCGGTCTTGATGATCTCCTCGAGGCCCCGCCGGTAGCCTTCCATGTCCCTCTCGACGAAGGCGTTCAGGGCGGCGACGTAGAGCGCGTCCTTGCCCTTGCCGGGGCTGACCTTGCTGAGCTTCTTGAACTTTTCCATGGCCTCGGCCGCCTTGGGGGCGTCGGCCAGGCTCTTGTGGACCTGCGCCAAGTAGTAGTACGGCAGGGCGAATTCCGGGTCCTTCTCCACGGCCTTCTCGAAGGATCTCCGGGCGTCGTCGTAGTAGAAGCGCTCGAAGTTCTCCTGCCCCTCGAGGAGCAGCTCGTAGGCCTCCATCGAAACCGTCGTGACCTGCGCGATGGGCTTCGTTCCCCGGGCCGCGTCGCGCTCCGACAGGCCGACGCCGCGGGAGATGCCCCGGCTCAGCTCGTCGATCTGGGTCCGCAGGATGCTGCCCACGCCCTCGCCGCGCGAGGCCATGCTCCCGATGAGGTCCTTCGTCCCGACGTCGTAGATCTTGGCGTCCGTCGCGAAGAGGTTTTCGGCCTTGGTGAAGCTGCCCAGGACGAGGGCGTCGACGCCCTCGCGGCGGCAGGCCTCGAACCAGGCGTCGCGCTCGGCGGGCGTGACCGGGGCGGCGTCCTGCCGCCCCGCCAGCTCGTTCAGCCGCTCCCACGACATGACCTCGAGATACTTCGACTGGGACAGGCTGGTGATGAGGAGGTTGGGGATGGCCTTTCTCAGGAAGTCGAAGGCCGCGTCGCCGGTCAGGTTCTCGAAGCCGACGACGGCGACCCTGTGGACGGCCCCCGTCGCCCGGGGCACCATCTCCCGTACCCCGGCGACGACCGCCAGGACGGCAAGGATGCCGAGGGCCGCCAGCCCCGCCTTCCGCCAGGGGAACGCCTTGGCCGCCGCCGCCAGCCGGGCCGTCGGGTCCGTCTTCCGGGTCGCCTTCCGGGTCGTCTTCCGCGTCCCGGGCGTCGCCCAGGGGGAGGCGGCCGGCATCGCGTGGATGGTCTCCTCGACCTCGCTGAGGTCGCGGCAGATCTCCCCGGTCGTCTGGTATCTCTTCTCGCGGTCCTTCTCCAGGCACCGGAGGATGATGTCGCTCAGCTGGGGCGGCGTCTGCGGGTTCAGCTCCTCGGGCAGGGGGGGCCGCTCGGCCTGCTGCTTGAAAGCGATGGCGAAGGGCGTGTCGGCCGAGAACGGCAGCCGCCCGGTGACCATCTCGAAGAGGATGACGCCGAAGGAATAGATGTCGGCCCGGCGGTCGGACTCGCGGCCCTCGACCTGCTCGGGCGACATGTACTCGGGGGTGCCGATGACGCTGCCCTCGGCGGTGACGCCGTGGGCCCCGACGGCCCGGGCGATGCCGAAGTCCAGGATCTTGGCGTTCCCCTCCTTGTCGATCATGATGTTGCCGGGCTTGAGGTCGCGGTGGATGATGCCCGCATCGTGGGCCTCGCTGAGCCCGCTGCAGACCTGCTTGGCGATGGCGATGGTCGTGGCGATGTCGAGCCGCCGCGAGCGCCGGATGAAGCTCTTGAGGTCCTCGCCGGGGACGTACTCCATGGTGATGTAGTGGAGCCCCTTGTCCTCGCCGAGGTGGTACATCTTGCCGATGTTGCGGTGGGAGATCATGTGGGCCAGCTTGATCTCGTTGACGAACCGCTCGAGGGTCCGCTTGTCCTCGGCGATGTCGGGCCGGATGAGCTTGATGGCCACTTCCTCGCGGGTCTTCGTGTCGACGGCCCGGTAGACGCGGCCCATGCCGCCCCGGCCCAGGGGCTCGATGATCTGGTAGCGTTCGCCGAAGACCGTGCCGGTCTGCAGGTCCCAGGCCCGCGATTCATAGGTCCGGGTGACCGGGTAGGGGAAGGATTTCGTGCCAGAGCCCCCGCCCGCGCGGGTCAGGGACGTGGCACAGTTGCTGCAGAAGTTGGCCGTGTCGGAGTTCTCTGTTTGGCAGGTGGGGCAATTGGTGGCCATCTTCGGTCTCTCCTCCGGCCTCCTCTTCCGCGCTCTCGCTCCTCGGATCCTCTTGTAAAGCCCCGCCCCTCATCAGATTATACGTCCGAGAGGGATATTAAGTTGCTGTGCAAGGAACATGCCAAGACCGGACCGCCCCGGCCGCCTGATTTTCCCCTGTAGGCCCCGCCTATCTGTCCGCGAACGGACACTGCCCTGCCAATTTTATTTACAGGCGGACAGGCAGCCGCAGCGGCCGGGGCCGACGGGACTCAGGGCCTGATCGAGAGCGAGATCTTGACGACGCCGCGGTCCCCGAGCGGGGTGAACCGGCTCATGGGGTCCCAGACCCTCAGCCAGTTCTTGTTGTAGACGAGGTAGATCTCGTTGCCGGGCGAGAGCTGCCAGCGCAGGCGGGTGTTCCAGCCCAGGGTGTTGGAGATGTCGTCGAACTGGATGTAGTTCATCAGCCCCAGGTCGGGCGACAGGAAGATGTCGGCCTTGACCTGGTAGACGTTCTCGCTGAAATCGCCCTCGGGGAGCCGGCCGCGGACGAGGTTGGCGTCGAAGGCCAGCGTGGCGTAGCCCTTGAACTTGAGGGTCAGGCCCAGGTCCACGTTGTCGTAACGGCCCGTGTAGAACTCGCCGAAATCGTAGCCCGCGTTGAAGACGACGGGCCGGTGGCTGGCGGAGCTCGCGTTGAGCTTGTAGCTCGTGAAGCTGTGGGGCCCGGCCGGGATGAGGACGCCTTCGGAGACCTCGAAATCGTAGGGCAGGACGTCGTGGTTGGCCTCGACGCTGAAGCTCAGGCTTTCCCCCCACTGCGTCCTGAAGCTGAGCGGCGTGAGGTCGATCCTCCTCGTCTCGAGGATCCCCGCGAGGTCCCAGTAGTAGTCGGCGCTGGCGCTGAAGAAGAACTGGCGGACGAGCGAGGCGAGGAACCCTCCGGCCGGCCGCGGCTGGAAGGCGGCCCGGACCCAGCCGGTCTGGATGCCCTCCCTCATCATGAAGCCCAGCCCCGGGTCGAGGGCCTCGCCGTAGTAGGCGTAGGTCGACTGGATGTTCCAGAGGTCGTTGGGGTAGTTGGCCCGGAAGCCGAAGCCGTGGTGCCTCCCCTCCTCGGTCTCGTTCCAGTTGTAGACGCCCCAGGCGGCCAGCATGAGGTTCTTGTCGCCGAGGAACTTCGACGACGAGAAGTTGAAGTCGGCGCCGACGAGCGAGTTCCGCTCCCCGGTCGGGCTGCCGTTGGTGAAGATCAGGCCGATCTTGCTCTGGTCGAAGACGTTCTGGACGACGCGCGCCGCCAGGAGGTTGGTGGACGGGAGCTCGACGTCGAGGCCCGTCCAGGGGTCGGTGACGGTGGCGGCCTGCGTCTGGACGTCGAGCACGGCCAGGTTGGTGTCGCCGATCTTGCCGTAGAGCTTGGTCCCGAACAGGACCGGGATCTGGCTGCCCTCGAAGAGCCCGATCCGGCGGCTGAAGAACGGCGTGAAGCTGATGCTCGAGCTGAAGCTGAAGACCTCGGACCCCTCGAGGAAGAACATCCGCTTCTCGGGGAAGAACATGGGGAAGCGGGTCAGGTTGATGCGGCGCTCGTCGACCTCGGTCTCGGCGAAGTCCATCCTGTAGCTGGCGACGCCGACGAGGTTCGGGGTGAAGCTCTTGTAGAGGTCGAAGCCGCCGGCGAGGTCGCCCTGGTAGGAGGACCCGGGGACGTCCCTGGCGGCGCTGACCAGGCCGTAGGGCCGGAAGGTGATGCCCTTGCCCTGCCGGACGCCCTCGATCCCCTGCAGGGCGGCCGCCTCGTTGGGATTGTTGAAGTTGCTGTTCAGGGTCGTCCCGGAGAGGCGGATGACCTCCATCTTGCGGGCGATCGTCCGCTCGATGTTGAGGCCCCAGACGGACAGGCCCGGCCGGAAGGAGATGGTCTTGAAGGGGATGCGGATCTCGGCCGACCAGCCTTCCTCGGATCGGTGGCTCCTGGCCTCCCAGATGCCGTCCCAGTTGAGGCTGGAGTCGCCGGCGTAGGCCAGGCCCTCGCCGCGGGCGCTGCGCGGGTTGACGAAGAAGACGTAGGCGTTCCGCCTGTCCTGGAAGGGGTCGAGGAGGACGCGGACGAGGTCCTCGCTCGCCGTCGTGCCGGCCCGGTGGCCGTAGCCCGAGTAGCCGCCGCTGCTGCCGCCGCCGCTGTCGTGGGCCATGGTGTTGGCCGAGATGCGGGACGGCTCGCTGTCGTAGCACATGACGCCGATATAGAGGCTGTTGTCGTCGTAGAGGACGCGGGCCTCGGTCCGCTCGCTCGGCTCGTCGCCGGGCCGGGGCTCGACCATGAGGAAACCGGCGATGGCCGGGACCGACTGCCACACGGGGTCGTCGAGGCGGCCGTCGACGGCGGGGCCCTCGGAGACCCGGACGGCCCTGATCTCGCCCTCCGGGACGGCGGCGGGGGCTGAGCCGGCGGAGAGAACGGGGGCGAACGCGGCGGCGCCCAGGAGAAGGGCCAGGGCGGACGCGGCGGGGAACGCTCGGGAAATTCTCATGTTCGGTCTTCCGATCCTGTCATGGCGCATAAAACAACCTGTCCATTAGACGGCCTTTCTTCGCGAATCTTCCCGGGCGGCGGCCGCGGGGGGCCGCTACAGGGGCAGCCAGGCGACGATCTGTCTCGAGACCGAGCCGGCTGCCGGCGGGTCGAGATTGGTCAGGACGACGACGATCCAGCCCGTGCGCGGGTCCCACTCGACGGTGGAGTTGATGCCGGCCGCCCCGCCGGCGATGCCCAGGCCGGCGGCGGTGTCGGGCAGCAGGATCTTGCCGTCCTTGATGGCCAGGACGTACTTGTGCATGTCGGCGGCGGTCGAATAGCCGCCGCCGGCGGACGAGCCGCGGCCCGGGAGCGTCGCGTGGTTGAGGACGAGGGTCGTCGGGTCCTTCTCCTCGCGGGTGTAGCCGAGCGCCAGGTTGGGCGTGCCCGCGTCGCGGGCGAAGGAGTCGGTCGCGGCCATGCCGGCGGGCTTGAAGATGTTCTCCCGGACGTACGCGTAATAATCCGTGCCGGCGGCCTTCTCGATGATGAGCCCGAGGACCACGTAGCCGCCGTTCGAGTAGCGGTTGGAGGTGCCCGGCTCGAACTCGAGGGGCAGGTCGGCGAAGAAGGGCAGGTAGTCCCGGAGGGCCCGGATCCCCTCCTTGGGCGCCGCGTCGTAGCGGTCGCCGAAGAAATCGCCGATGCCCGCGGTCATGTTGAGGAGCTGCCGGACGGTGACCTTCTTCGCGGCGTCGGCGTTGGGGTAGTCGGGCAGGAACTTGCCGATGGTGTCGCCGAGCGCGAGCTTGCCGCGCTTGACCAGCTGGTGGACGGCGACGCGGGTGAAGTTCTTGTTGATCGAGCCGAGGTTGAATTTGGTGTCCTTCTTGTTGGGGACCGCGTTCTCGCGGTCGGCCAGGCCGTAGGCCTCGTGGAAGACGACGCGGGCGTTGCGGGCGACGAGGACGACGCCGGAGAACTCGTCCGCGGCGGTCCTGGACTCGAGGAGGCCGCGGACGGCGGCGACGAGCTCCGCCTCATTGGCCTTGGGGTCGGGCGCCGTGACGGCGTCCGGGTCCTCGACGCGGTCGGCCACGAGCGACACGAGCTTGTGCGGCGGGTTCCGTTCGACCGTGGCCTTGAGGAGGATGGCCTCGCCGTTGCCGGCCTTGGTCAGGATGGACGTCTGATAGGGCAGCTCGGCCACCACCCGCTCCACCTCGAACGACTTGAGCTGGAGCTTGCCGGCCTGGTAGCGGGTCAGCCGGCGCGGGACGGGCGCTTCCTTGAGGGCCGGGGCGGCGAAGTGCTCTTCGAAGAAGGCCTTCATGCGGTCGAGGCTGCCGGAGTTGAAGGCCTCGATGTAGGCGTTGAGACGGACGGTGGCCGGCTTGTCGGACGGCGCGGGGTCCTGGGGGGACGCGACGGCGAGCGTGACGGCGGCCAGGGCCGCCAGGGCCAGGATTCTTGCGGGACCTCTCATGGGACCTCCTCGAGACAAGAGTATACCACGAGAGGGCCCGAGGCCGCTCGAAAGTGCGGCCCGCCCGGGGCACCGCGGGTGAGTAGCCCCGGGCGGTCCGGCGCTTGCGGGACCCGACTAGAAGTAGACCTTGACGCCGCCGACGAGGGCCAGGCCTCCCAGGTTCAGGCTGATCTCATCCACGGTTTCGAACCACTCGCTGAAAGGATGGACCACGCTCTTCTTGGCGAACTTGTACGCCCCCTCCGCATAGAGATGGATGGATGAGGCGATGCCGACCTCGAGCCCTCCGACGACGAACCCTCCGAGCCCGGCGGCCTTGACGTCCTCGTAGACCGGGTCGAAGATTTCGATGGTATGGTAGTAATACTCGTCGTACATGTCGTAATAGTAGAAATCGCTGACGAGCTGGATCTTCGCCATCGAATAAATGCCGCCCGCCCCGACATAGGGATCGATCTTCCCCACCGGCATGATGTGGTATTTGACCCCGAACATCAGGTCCGTCTGGGAGTATTTACGGGCTTCTTCGTATTCGTCGTAAGCCGCATCGTCATAATAATAATAGCTCGGCACTTCGAAGCCGAACCAGCCGCCCTGGTTCGAGGTGCTCGTCATGAAGCCGCCCAGGAAGAGCTCGATGTTCGGCGTCACGAAATAGCCGAGAGTGGCGCCGAAGCCGACGGAATTCGCCTTGTCCAGGACGTCGATGAACGTCGCGGTCTCGTCCCAAACGAGCCACTGCTTCACGTACTCGACGTTGAGGTTGGACATGTGATATCCGGCTCCGACGGCGAGGCTGAAAGTCCTCGGCCTGCCGGTCTGGGCCGACGAGAAAGAGACCAGCAGGACGAGCGCCATGAAAACGACCCCTAACACCCTAGAGAACCGCATGAGAACCTCCTTTAATGGTTGGACCACGAGATATGGGATGAATGGTGATACCCGCTCTTACCTATTGCTGAAGATGTTAAAGCGGCCGTTGGCGAAAGTCAATCGGTATTTGGCCGCGCGGCGGC
>CAZFBC010000132.1:0-7449 GCA_964517245.1 uncultured Eubacteriales bacterium
TCTTCGCCTTCTCCAACCTGGCCGCCCTGTTCAACTACAGCGCCACCTCGGCCGTCGCCTTCCTGATGAGCCTCTACCTCCAGTACATCAAGGGCCTGCCGCCGCAGGCCGCCGGGTTCGTCCTCGTCGCCCAGCCCGTCGTCATGGCCCTCGCGTCGCCCTTCGCCGGCCGGCTTTCGGACCGGACCGAACCCCGTCTCATCGCCTCGCTCGGCATGGCCCTCTCGGCCGCCGGGCTCGTCCTCTTCTCGTTCCTCGGCCCGGCCACGGGGTTCGCCTTCATCGTCGGGAGCCTCGTCTGCCTCGGGCTCGGCTTCGGCCTCTTTTCCTCGCCCAACACCAACGCCGTCATGGGCTCGGTCGGCCAGCGCCACCTCGGCGTCGCCTCGGCCGCTCTCGGGACCGTGCGCCTGACCGGCCAGATGATGAGCGCCGGGACGACCATGATGATCTTCGCCCTGTTCATGGGCCGCGTCCCGATCGCGCCGCCCGTCTATCCGCTCTTCCTCCGCAGCGTCCGGTTCGCCTTCGCCTTCTTCGCCGCGCTCTGCGTCGCCGGCGTCTTCGCCTCGCTCGCCCGGGGCGACCGGGCCGCGAACGGCGGCCGCTGACCACGCCGCCCCACGACACCCTTGTCAAAAGCCGGCCCGGCTGTATAATGAAGCCGGACGACGTCCGACCGGGAGGAGGGAGAATGAGCCTGTCCCGCAAAGGGTTCCTCAGGATGCTCGGGCTCGGGGCCCTGGCCGCCGGATCGAAGGCCTACGGCCTGCCCTCCAAGGCCCTCGACGACGCCCGCTCCGCCGCGAAAAAGCTCAGGATCACGGACGTCGAGATCTTCCTCTTCGACATCCCGCTCTCGTCCCCCTTCCGCATCGCCATCGGCGAGATGACGGCGGCCAACGACCTGCTCGTCCGCGTCCGCACCGACCAGGGCGTGACCGGCCTCGGCGAGGCCTGCCCCTTCCCGCCCATCACCGGCGAGACCCAGGCGGCCAACGCGGCCGCCGCCCGGGCCATCCGCGACATGATCGTCGGCCAGGACCCGTTGGCGATCGACGCGCTCCTGCGGGGTATCGGCCCCCTCGTCCACTCCAACCCGAGCGCCGTGGCCGCGTTCGACATGGCCCTCCACGACATCCTGGGCAAGGTCGCCGGCCTGCCCCTCTTCCGGCTGCTCGGCGGCGCGAAGGCGACCTTCGAGACCGACATCACGGTCAGCCTCGACACGCACGAGAAGATGACGGCCGAGGCCGCGAAGTACGCCGGACTGGGCTACAAGACCATCAAGGTCAAGGTCGGCCTCGACCCGGACGAGGACTTCGCCCGCCTGGCCGCCATCCGCGACGCCGTCGGGCCCGGCGTCGCCATCCGCATCGACGCCAACCAGGGCTGGAGCGTGCCGCAGGCGGTCCACGCCCTGCGCCGGATGGAGCCGCTGGCGATCGAGCTCTGCGAGCAGCCCGTCCTGGCCTCGGACCACGCCGGCCTGAAGGCCGTCCGCTCCCGGAGCCCCATCTCCGTCATGGCCGACGAGTCCCTGTTCGGCCCGGCCGACGCCGTCAAGCTCATCCGGGCCGAGGCCTGCGACACCTTCAACATCAAGGTCATGAAGGCCGGCGGCCTGCTGAACTCCGTCCGCATCGCCCACGTCGCCGACGCCGCCAACATGCGCTGCATGGTCGGCTGCATGATCGAGTCGAACCTGGCCCTGACGGCGGCGGCCCACGTCGTCGCCTCCCAGGCCAACATCGTCTACGCCGACCTCGACGGGAACACCGAGCACGTCGCGGACCCCGTTATCGGCGGGATGACGGTCAAGGCGGGGGTCGTGACGATGCCCGAGTCGCCGGGGCTCGGCTGCGATGTCGATCCGGCCTTCGTCAGGAAGCTCGTGAAGATCTGACGGGCCGCGGCTCCCGCGGTCCGCCGTAACGTCAACGCCGTCCGTCAAGGAGGGAACCGAACATGAGAAAAGCGAGCGTCGCGGTCCTCGTCGCAGGCCTCTTCGTCCTGGCCGCCTGTTCGAGCTACACCTCGAACCCCGAGATGGATTACTACCACGGGGAGACCCCGCCCGAGGGCTACATCACGGTCGTCACGGCGTCGCCGACCGCGATCGAGTTCCAGGTCCGGGTCGAATTCCCCCAGAGACAGCTCTACCATCTCGTCCTCGAGGACAACACCCCGATCGCCGAGGGATGGTACCCGACGATCCTCGGCGGCCTGCCCCGGCTCTACACCGTGACGATGAAGCCGAAAAAGGGCCTGGCGTTCGAGATCGGCAAGACCTACCGGCTCTGCATCGGCGAGAAGAACCCCGAGGAGGTCCAGCTGACCTCGAGCAGCTACCGCTGCATGGCCGACTTCGTCTTCGTCATGCAGGAGAAGTCCTGACCGGTGGGTAAGCCCGTCTACCGGGCGGCGAAGGCCCGCGCGCCGGTCGCGCTCTTTCCGGCCCTCCTGCTCCTCCTGCCGGTCCTCGCGGCGCGGGCCGCGCCCCGCGGCCGGCAGGAGGCTGAGACGAAGCCCCCCGGGACCTACCGGACGTGGCTCGAGGATGAGGTCGCCGACATCATCGCCCCTGCGGAGAGGGAGGTCTTCGCCAAGCTCCGGACCGACCGGGAGCGCGACCTGTTCATCGAGGCCTTCTGGAAACAGCGCGACCCGACGCCGGGCGACGGGGAGAACGAGTTCAAGACCGAGCACGCGCGCCGCCTCGCCCACGCCGACCGCTACCTGGGCCGCGACGCCCCCCGGCCGGGCCGGCGGACCGACCGCGGCCGCATCTACGTCATTCTGGGCGAGCCGCGGGAGGTCCAGAGGTTCGAGGGGAAGTCCCAGACGTACGACGCCGAGGTCTGGTTCTACCAGGGACTGTCCGGCCTCGGCCTGCCGGCGGCCTTCCACGTCGTCTTCTTCCGGGGCAGCGGCCGCGGCGAATACCGGCTCTACAGCCCCGTCGCCGACGGGCCCCAGGCTTTGCTGTCCGGTTTTCACGACGGCACCGACTACGCCGGGGCCTACGAGAAGCTCCGCGCGATCGAGCCGTCGCTCGCCGCCGTCTCCCTGTCCCTCGTGCCCGGAGAGACCGGGACATCCTACGGCCGCCCGTCGCTCGCCTCCGACCTCCTCATCCAGAGGATCGAATCGGCCCCGGCCCGCGGCGTCAAGTCCCAGTACGCCCGGAAGTTCCTCCAGTACAAGGACGTCGTCGAGGTCGAGTACACGGCCAACTACATCGAGAGCGACGGCCTCGTCGGCGTCTTCCGGGACCCCTCGGGCCTCCGTTTCGTCCACTACGCCGTCGAGCCCGCGCGGCTTTCGGTCGGCCGGTACGGGGACAGGTACCGCACGGCCCTCAAGGTCAACGGCCGGGTCACGGCCGCCGACGGGCGCCTCGTCCACCAGTTCGACAAGACGGTCGACCTGGACCTCGGCGAGGAGGAGATGCGGGGTGCGAGCCGGGCGCCCTTCGATTTCCAGGACCTCTTCCCGCTCGTCGGCGGGGACTACAGCCTGTCGGTGCTGATCAAGAACGAGGCCTCGAAGGAATTCACCTCCGTCGAGCGGGACCTGCGCGTCCCCGCGGAGGGGGGGGCGGTCGAAATGACCCGGCCCCTGCTCGGCTACAGGGCCGTGCGCCTCGAGCCCGCCGCCCGGCGCATGAGGGCCTTCCGCCTCGGCCCCTACCAGATCCACTGCCGGCCGGGCCGGACCTTCAGCCGGAGCGAAACGCTGGCCGTGGCCTTCCAGCTCAACAACCTCGGCGACGACCTCGCCGCCGCGGGCGAGATCCGGATCGAGGTCCTCAAGGAGGGGGAAGCCGTCCGCGACATCCGCCGGAAGCCTGCGGATTGCGCCGACCTGCCCGACGTCCTCGAGGAGATCCCCCTGGCCGGCCTCGCGCCCGACCACTACACGGTCCGGGTCTCGCTGTCGTCGGGCGGAGCCGGGATCGTCACGGCCTCCGAAGAGTTCGACCTGTCTTTCGCCGAGAGCGTCCCCCGGCCCTGGTCCTCCTCGCGGGTCCTGCCCGACCCCGGCGATCCCGTCTACGACGAGATCGTCGGCGCCCAGCTCTTCAACCTCGGACGGTTCGAGGAGGCGCGCGCCTTCCTGGAGCGGGCCTTCCGGGGGAAACCCGATTCGGAGGATACGGCGGCGAGCCTGGCCAGGGCCCATCTCGCGCTCGCCGACGCCGCGGCGGCCGCGGCGACGCTCGCCCCCTTCGTCGAAGCCGCCGGGACGCCGAAGTACGGCACGCTCGTCCTGGCGGCCGAGGCGCTGAAGCTCGCGGGCGAGCCCGTCCGGGCCGTCGGCCTGCTCGACCGGGCCGTCGCCGCCCACGGCGTCAACGCCGTCCTTCTGAACATGCTCGGGGAGTGCCACGAGAGCGCGGGTAAGGTCGAAGAGGCCCTGGCGGCCTTCGGGAAGTCGCTCGAGCTCAGCCCGGACCAGCCCCGGATCCGGAAAAGGATCGAAGAGCTGAAGGCGAAAAAAGCCGGCTAGGCCTTCCGGCCGCCTTTCGGGCCGCCGTCCGGCAGGGTGTCCTCGCGGGCGTAGGCGACCCCCACCTGGGTCAGAAGGGTCCGGGCCTCGGCTTCCGGGATCTCCGATCTGACCTCGGCGGCGACGTCCTTGCCGATGAAGAGCTTCCCGTTGAGCTCGTCGACGAGGGCGGTGATGCGGATAAAGACCTTGGCCGGGGCCTTGTCCAGGACGACGGTGACCTTGTTCTCCTTCGCCGTGACGAAGCGGACCTCGGGGAACTTGCGGACCTTCTTGACGAAGGCCGCGATGAGGCGCTTCTTGCGGTTGCGGACGTAGCGGTAGAAGAACAGGGCTATGAAGGCCGGGCCGATGAGGGCGCCCCAGTTGAAATCGATGGCCACCAGCAGGCCGGCCAAGCCGAGCGCCCCGGCCAGGATGGCCAGTCCCCTGTAGCCCCCGGGGAAGGTCACCTTCAATCCCTCGAACCAGAGGCGGACCCGGTCGACGGCGGGCAGCTTCGTGCTGGTGCCGGTCTCGAGGTCGTGCTTGAGCTTCTTCAGGTCGGCGGCCAGGGCCCGGGCGTCGGGGTAGCGGTCGTCGGGGTTCTTGCGCAGGCAGCGGAAGACGATGCGGTGGAGCCCGGGATCGAGGTTCCGGCGGACGATGGTCACCGGCCGGGCCTCCTCGTAGGCGATGGCGTGCATCGTGTCGAGGGGCGTTTCGCCCTTGAACGGCAGCTCGGCGGTGACCATCTCGTAGAGGACGGTGCCGAGCGAGAAGATGTCGCTGCGCCGGTCGAGCTCCTTGCCCCGGGCCTGCTCCGGGCTCATGTAGCTGATCGTGCCCATGACCGCGCCGGGGATGGTGTGGACCCGGCCCTGGGTCAGGGTCCGGGACAGGCCGACGGGCCCCGCCGGCTCCTCGGCGTCGGGCTCGACGAGCTTGGCCAGGCCGAAATCGAGGAGCTTGGCGTGGCCGTCCCGCGTGACCATGATGTTGTCGGACTTGATGTCGCGGTGGAGGATGCCGGCGTCGTGGGCCTTGGCCAGGCCCTCGGCGATCTGGATGGCGATCTCGACCGCGCCCAGGAGGTCGAGTTCTCCCTCGGCGACGAGGCGGCTGACCGTCCGGCCGTCGACATACTCCATGGCGATGAACAGGTTGCCGTCGACCTCGTCGATCTCGTAGACCTGGGCGATGGCCGGGTGGGAGATGGCGGCCGCCGAGCGGGCCTCGAGGAGGAGGCGGCTCTTGCGCTCGGGGTCGGCGAGGAGGCTGGGGGGGAGCGTCTTGAGGGCGACCAGGCGGTCGAGCCGGGTGTCTCGGGCCCGGTAGACGACCCCCATGCCGCCCTTGCCGAGCTGGGTCTCGATCCTGTAGTGTTTGAGGGTCGTCCCGATCATCGGTTTCACTAAAAGATATCATACGGAGAGATGGGGGTCAATCGTTCCACGGGGCGGGCGGCGGCGGCCCCCGGGCCCGGTTGAAATGGTCTCCCGATTGGGATAAAAAAGAGGAAGCCGTTCCCCAAGGAGGCGTGACGATGGAAGTCCGGAAAGATCCCTTCGGCCGTCTTCCCGACGGCGCGGCCGTCGACATCTGCACTCTGACGAACCGTTCCGGGATCAGGGCCCGGATCATGACCTACGGGGCCATCCTGGTCTCGCTCGAGCTCCCGGACCGCGACGGCGCGTTCGCCGACGTCAACCTGGGGTTCGACACGCTCGAGGGCTACCTCGGCGGACACCCGTATTTCGGGGCCGTCATCGGGCGCTACGGCAACCGCATCGCCAAGGCCCGGTTCGCCATCGACGGGGTCGTCTACGCCCTGGCCCCGAACAACAACGGCAACTGTCTCCACGGCGGCGTCAGGGGCTTCGACAAGGTCGTCTGGACGGCCGAGCCGTTCGAGGGCCCGGGCGCCGCGGGCGTCCGGCTCGCCTACCTGAGCCGGGACGGCGAGGAGGGCTTCCCCGGCAACCTCTCCGTCGCCGTGACCTACACGCTGACGGACGCAGGCGAGCTCCGGATCGGCTACGAGGCCGCGACGGACAGGAAGACCCCGGTCAACCTGACCCACCACGCCTACTGGAACCTCAAGGGCGAGGGCCGCGGCGACATCCTCGGCCACGCGCTACGGATCGAGGCCGACCGGATCACGGCGGTCGATTCGGCGTCCAACCTCATCCCGACCGGCGAGATCCTGCCGGTGGCCGGGACGCCCTTCGACTTCACGGCGCCGCGCGCGGTCGGCGAGAGGATCGGCTTGGTCGAGGGCGGCTACGACCACAACTTCGTGCTGAGAAGCGGCGGCGGGGCGGTGGCCCCGGCGGCGCGGCTCGAAGAGCCGGAGAGCGGCCGGGTGCTCGAGATATGGACGGACCAGCCGGGGATCCAGCTCTACACCGGGAACTTCCTCGACGGGACGGTCGCCGGCAAGGGCGGGAAGCCCTACCGCAGGCACGACGCCCTCTGCCTCGAGACCCAGCACTTCCCCGACTCGCCCAACCGGCCGGAGTTCCCCTCGACCGTCCTCGAGCCGGGGCGGATCTTCAAGACGACGACGGTCCACAAGTTCTCCGTGAAGTAGCCGCGCCGCCGGGCGCGTTGGAGCCGGCGGAAGCTTTGGGGACATGTACCGAAGGTACGTGTCCTCCTTTCGTCTTCTAAGGTGTTCAGCGCAGGCGCGGCGTGATGAAGCCCTCGACGGCGGCCGCGACGAGCAGGAGCGGCAGGACGACGAGGACAAAGGAGCGGACGACGTTCCGGACCGGGCTCGCGGGCGCGTCCAGCTCGTCGCAGGGAGAGCCGGATGGGGGACACGAGCCGGACGGGGGACACGTACCACAGGTACATGTCCCCGTTCTTCCCCCTCTCGCTCGCCAGGCGGCCTTGACCCGTTTCCCCGTCTCGGCCGAGAGGTAGAGGCCCAGGCCCGTCGCGTAGACGACGGCC
>CAZFBC010000133.1:0-7366 GCA_964517245.1 uncultured Eubacteriales bacterium
AGAAGTTCCTCAAGGTCGCCTTTCCCGACGCCGAGGACGTCCGGACCCTCAAGGCCGCCCTGGCCCTGAGAGACCAGAAGATCGCCGAACCCCGGCTGGTCGGGCCGGCCGGGGCCATCCGACAGATCGCCCGCGACAACGGCCTCGACATCGGCGGCATCCCGATCGTCGATCCCGCGACCGACGAGGCGAAGGACGGGCTGGTCGACCTGCTCTTCGAGAAGCGGAAGGCCAAGGGCTGGACGCTCGAGCAGAGCGCCGAAGCGGCCGGAAGCCCCCTCTATTACGCCGGGCTGCTCCTCGCGGCCGGCAAGGTCGGGGCCGTCGTCGGCGGCAACATCTCCGCGACCGGCGACGTCATCCGGGCCGCCATCCACACGGTCGGCACGGCGCCGGGCATCGCGACCGTCTCGAGCTACTTCATCATGGTCTTCCCGGAGAAGCTCCTCTGCTACGCCGACTGCGCCGTCGTCCCCAACCCGACCGACGCCCAGCTCGCCGACATCGCCCTGACCTCGGCCAAGAACTTCCAGGCCGTGACCGGCGAGGAGCCGCGCGTGGCCATGCTGTCCTTCTCGACCAAGGGCTCGGCCGCCCACGCCGACGTCGACAAGGTCGTGAGCGCCGTGAAGATCGCCAGGGAGAAGGCCCCGCACCTCCTCCTCGACGGCGAGATGCAGGCCGACGCCGCCCTGGTCGCCTCGATCGGCGAGCGGAAATGCAAGGGCAGCCCCGTCGCGGGCCGGGCCAACGTCCTGGTCTTCCCCGACCTCGACGCCGGCAACATCGGCTACAAGCTGACCGAGCGGCTGGCCGGGGCCGAGGCCGTCGGGCCGATCGTCCAGGGGCTCAACAAGCCCTTCTGCGACCTCAGCCGCGGCTGTTCGGTCGACGACATGGTCAACGTCGCCGCGATCTGCAGCCTGATGGCCTGAGCCGGTCTCGCCCTTCTCCGGTTGACTCCCGCCGGGGAAAAACGATATAACGGAGTCCGCTAGAAAAGGGAAACAGCAGCCGTATGCCTCGGATCCCGTCGAACCTGTGGGAGGATTTCTTCAAGGGCGACCGGCTCGCCTGCGCCCGCCTGATCACCGCGGTCGAGAACGACCGGGAGGCGCTCCCCGAGATCCTCGACGGCGTCATCCCGCGCCAGAGGGGCGGGATCCGGATCGGCATCACGGGCCCCCCGGGCGTCGGCAAGAGCACGGTCACGGCCGCCCTGGCCCGCCGAGCCGTCGAGGCCGGCCGCGCCGTCGGGATCCTGGCCGTCGATCCGACGAGCCCGTTCTCGGGCGGGGCCTTCCTCGGCGACCGCGTCCGCATGCAGGACCTCGGCGACGGCGGGCGGGCCTTCATCCGCTCGATGGCCTCCCGGGACGGCCACGGCGGCCTCTCGCCCGCCGCCCCGTACGCCGCCGACGTCCTGGACGCCTTCGGCCTCGACCGCATCTTCATCGAGACGGTCGGCGTCGGGCAGGCCGAGCTCGACGTCCTCGACTGCTCCGACCTCGTCGTCCTCGTCCTCCAGCCCGGCACGGGCGACGTCATCCAGGCCCTCAAGGCCGGGATCATCGAGGCCGCCGACCTTTTTCTCATCAACAAGTCGGACCTCCAGGGCACGGAGGCCCTGCTCGACTCCCTGCGCTTCCTCATGGACATCAGCCCGGTCCGGAAGGACCGGCCCTTCCCCCCCGTGCTGGAGGCCTCGGCCCTGCACGACAGGGGCATGGACGAGGCCGCGGCCGAGATCGAGCGCCTCGTCCGGGAGCTCGTCGATTCCGGTCGCTACCGGGACAAGCGCCGCTCGCGCCTCGAACGGGAGATCCGCTCGGCCATCGCGCGCGAGCTCTGGGCCGGCTACGCCTCCCTCGCCGGCGCCGACGAGGCCATCCGCGCCGTCGCCGGGGAGCTCGTCGCCAAGGGCGGGTCCCCCTATCCGTACATCCGCGAAGCCTGCTCCCGGATCCGGCTTCGACTCGACGACGAAAGGGACAGCCGTGGACGCTAAGAAGACCCGTTCGGTCTGGCAGGACAAGTACAAGGCGGGCGGGCTCCGCGAGTGGGACTTCACCTCCCTCTCCGGCCGCACCCTCCAGCCCCTCTACGCGTGGGACGACCTGGCCGGCGCCGATCCCGAGGCGCGGCTCGGCTGGCCCGGGGAATACCCTTACACCCGGGGCGTCCACCCCTCCATGTACCGGGGCAAGCTGTGGACCATGCGGCAGTTCGCCGGCATGGGCACCCCGGACCAGACCAACGAGCGCTACCGGTTCCTCCTCGACAAGGGCCAGACGGGCTTGTCCGTCGCCTTCGACAACCCGACGCTCTACGGCTGCGACTCCGACCACGAGCTGGCCGCGGGCGAGGTGGGCAAGACCGGCGTCGCCGTGGACACGCTCGCCGACATGGAGCGCCTCTTCGCCGGGATCCCGCTCGACCGGGTCTCGACCTCGATGACCATCAACGCCCCGGCCGCCTGGGTCTTCGCCATGTTCCTGGCCAACGCCGAAAAGCGCGGCATCCCCTTCGCCCGGCTCCGGGGGACGCTCCAGAACGACATCCTCAAGGAGTACATCGCCCAGAAGGAGTGGATCTTCCCGCCCGAGCCGCACCTGCGCCTGATCACGGACCTCATGGCCTTCTGCGCCGCCGAGGTGCCGCAGTGGAACACGATCTCGATCAGCGGCTATCACATCCGCGAGGCGGGCTCCACGGCCGCCCAGGAGCTGGCCTTCACGCTGGCCGACGGGTTCTGCTACGTCGAGCACGCCCTGGCGGCCGGCCTCGACGTCGAGGACTTCGCGCCCCGCCTGTCCTTCTTCTTCAACGCCCACCTCGACTTCTTCGAGGAGGTCGCCAAGATGAGGGCGGCCCGGCGCATCTGGGCCCGGGCCATGCGGGACAAGTACGGGGCGAAGAACCCCCGCTCCTGGCTGTGCCGCTTCCACGTCCAGACGGCCGGCTGCAGCCTGACCGCCCAGCAGCCGGAGATCAACATCGTCCGGACGGCCCTCGAGGCCCTGGCCGGGGTCCTCGGCGGCTGCCAGAGCCTGCACACGAACTCCATGGACGAGGCCCTGGCCCTGCCCTCCGAGAAGGCCGTCGAGATCGCCCTGCGGACCCAGCAGATCATCGCCTTCGAGAGCGGCGCCGCCAACGTCATCGACCCCCTCGGCGGGTCCTATTACGTCGAGAAGCTGACCGACGAGCTCGAGGCCGAGGCCGAGGGCTATTTCCGCAAGATCGACGAGCTGGGCGGCGTCGTCAAGGCCATCGAGCAGGGCTTCTTCCAGCGCGAGATCACCCGGGCCGCCTACGACTACCAGATGGCCCTGTCCCGGCGGAAGAAGTTCCACGTCGGGGTCAACGAGTTCGCCAACCCGGGCCAGACGCTGGAGATCCCCCTCCTCGAGATCGACGAGTCCGTGGAGCGGGACCAGGTGGCGTTCCTCCGGCGGACCAAGGCCGAGCGCGACAACGGCGCGGTCCGGGCCGCGCTCGCCGCCCTCAGGGCCGAGGCGGCCGCCGGCCGGAACCTGATGCCTCCCCTGCTCGAGTGCGCCCGGCGCTACGCGACGCTGGGGGAGACAAGCGAGGCGCTGACGGCCGTCTTCGGGGAATACCGGGAACAGCCCTTCTATTAGGCATCCCATGACAAAGGACAACGCCATGACCGACCGCAAGATCAAGGTCATCATCGCCAAGCCCGGCCTCGACGGCCACGACCGGGGCGCCAAGGTCATCGCCCGGGCCCTGGTCGAGGCGGGCATGGAGGTCGTCTACCTCGGCCTCCAGCAGACGCCGGACGCGATCGTCCGGGCCGCCGTCGAGGAGGACGCCGACGTCGTCGGCCTGTCCATCCTGTCCGGGGCCCACATGACGAATTTCCGCAAGGTCCGCGAGCTCATGGTCGGGGCGGGGCTCGGCGACCGCCTGCTGACGGGCGGCGGGATCATCCCGACCAAAGACCAGGCCAAGCTCGCGGAGCTCGGCGTCGGCCGGGTCTTCGGCCCGGGCGACGACCTGCAGGAGATCATCGCCTACATCCGGGCCAACGCCCGGCGCGCTTCCGCATAAATCCCATCATGGAGGTCCGATATGGATTTTGAGCTGTCCGAAGAGCACCGCATGATCATCGACGGGGCGAAGAAGTTCGCCGAAAAGGAGCTGGCCCCGCTCGCGGCCGACTACGACGAGAGGCAGGAAGCCAACGTCGGCGCCCTCAAGGCCCTCGGCGAGCTCGGCTACCTCGGCATGACCGTCCCCGACGAGTACGGGGGGACGGGCGTCGGGGCCGTCGCCTACGCCGGGGCCATGGTCGAGTTCAGCAAGGTCGACGCGGGCGTCGCCGTGGGCGTCTCGGTCCAGAACTCCCTGGTCAACGACGCCATCGTGATGTACGGCAGCGAGGAGCAGAAGAAGGCCTATCTCCCCAAGCTCACGTCCGGGGAGTGGCTCGGCTGCTTCTCCCTGACCGAGGCGGGCGCCGGCAGCGACCCGGCCCACATCCTGGCCACCGCCGTCCGCGACGGGGATTCCTACGTCCTCAACGGGACCAAGAACTTCACGACCAACGGCGGCTTCGCCGACCTCATGATCGCCTTCTTCAGCACCGACCGGGAGAAGGGCGCCAAGGGGATCTCGGCGTTCATCGTCGACAAGGGCACGCCCGGGTTCGAGGTCGGCAAGCACGAGAACAAGCTCGGCATCCGCTCCTCGAGCACGACGGAGATGGTCTTCACCGACTGCCGCGTCCCGGCCACGGCCCTCCTCGGCCAGGAGAACAAGGGCCTGAGCATCGCCCTGGCCACGCTCGACTGCGGCCGCATCGGCATCGCCGCCCAGGCGATCGGCATCGCCGAGGCGGCCCTCGAGGAGGCCGTCAAGTACGCCAAGGAGCGCGTCCAGTTCGGCAAGCCCCTGGCCGAGTTCGAGGCCCTGCAGTTCATGCTGGCCGACATGGCCGTCGACGTCGAGGTGGCCAAGACCATGCTCTACCGCGTCGCCTGGATGAAGGACTCGGGGGCCAAGCGCTTCACCAAGGAGTCGGCCATCGTCAAGCTCTTCGCCTCCGAGATGTCCCACCGCGTCTGCCACAAGGCCCTCCAGATCCACGGCGGCTACGGCTTCGTCAAGGACTACAAGATCGAGCGGCTCTACCGCGACCAGAGGATCACCGAGATCTACGAGGGGACCTCGGAGATCCAGCGCCTGGTCATCGCCAGGTCGCTCCTGAGCGAATAGGGAGGAACCCCATGACCTACGAGATCCTGAAGCTCGACGTCGCCGAGGCCGTGGCCACGGTGACGATCTCCAGGCCCCAGGCCCTGAACGCCCTGAACTCGCGCTTCTTCCAGGAGATGGACGCTCTCGTCGACGAGATCTCCGGGCGCGCCGACGTCAAGGTCGTGATCGTCACCGGCGAGGGCAAGGCCTTCGCCGCCGGGGCCGACATCGCCGAGATGTCCGGCAAGACCCGGGACGAGGCGCGCGCCTTTTCCGCGGTCGGCCAGCGGACCTTCCGCGGCCTGGAGCTCCTCGAGAAGCCGGTCATCGCCGCGGTCAACGGCTTCGCCCTCGGCGGCGGCTGCGAGCTGGCCCTGGCCTGCGACTTCCGCATCGCGAGCGCCAAGGCCAAGTTCGGCCAGCCCGAGGTCAACCTCGGGCTCATCCCCGGCTACGCGGCGACCCAGCGCCTGCCCCGGCTCGTCGGCCTCGGCAACGCCCTCTTCCTTCTGCTCACGGGCGAGATGATCGGCGCCGAGGAAGCCCTGCGGATGGGGCTCGTCCAGAAGGTCGTCGAGCCCGAGGCGCTCCTCGCGACGGCGACGGAGATCGCCAGGACGATCGCCTCCAAGGGCCCCCGGGCGGTCCGGCTGGCCAAGCGGGTCACCCGCGAGGGCCTGCTCATGGACTTCGAAATCGGATGCGCGCTCGAGTCCGGGGAGTTCGGCACCCTCTTCGAGGGCGAGGGCGCCGAGGGCATGAAGGCCTTCCTCGAAAAGCGGAAGCCCGAATGGAGCCGCCCATGACCTACGCCGAACGACTGGAAAAGGCCGCCGTCCTCGGCGCCGCGGGCAAGATGGGCAGCGGCATCGTCCTGCTCACGGCGCTCGAGATGGCCGACCTGAGCCTCGATCCCGCGAACAGGTCGAGGGATTTCGTCCTCCACGCCGTGGACATCTCCGAGCCCGCCCTGGCCGGCCTCCAGCGGTACCTCCGCGGCCAGGTCCGGAGGGCGGCCGAGAAAAAGACGGTCTGGCTGAGGGGCGCCTACGCCGACCGGGCCGACCTCGTGGAGAACGGGGAGATCATCGACCGGTACGTCGAGGACGTCCTGGCCATCGTCCGGCCGACGACGCGCGTCGAGGCGGCCTTCGGCGCGAACGTCGTCTTCGAGGCGGCCGTCGAGAACCCCGACCTCAAGGTCGAGCTCCTCGGCCGGGTCCGGGCCGAGGGCTCGAAGGACGCCTGGTTCCTGACCAACACCTCCTCCATCCCCATCCGCGAGCTCGACGCCAGGGCGGGCCTCGGCGGACGGATCATCGGGTTCCACTTCTACAATCCGCCGGCGGTCCAGAAGCTCGTCGAGCTCATCCGGGCGGAGGCGACCCTCCCGGAGCTGGCCGCGTTCGCCGCCGAGTACGCCAGGAAGCTGCGCAAGACCGTCGTGCCCTCCAACGACGTCGCCGGGTTCATCGGCAACGGCCACTTCATGAGGGACGCGCTCCACGGCATCGCCGAGGTCGAGCGCCTGGCCCCGGAGGCCGGGTTCGTCGACGCCGTTTACATGGTCAACCGCGTCAGCCAGGACTTTCTCGTCCGGCCCATGGGCATCTTCCAGCTCGTCGACTACGTCGGGCTCGACGTCTGCCAGTACATCCTCAAGGTCATGGCCGAGCGCTCCGCCGCGGGGGCCCGCCTGAGCAGTCCCCTGCTCGACCGGATGATCGGGCTGGGGGTCAAGGGCGGCCAGTTCGCCGACGGCTCGCAGAAGGACGGCTTCCTCAAGTACGAGAAGGGCCGCCCGGCCGGGGTCTTCGATCCCGAGGCCAAGGCCTACGTGCCGCTGGCCGAGATCGCGCCCCGGGCCGACGCCAAGCTCGGGCCGCCGCCCGCCTCGGCCAGGCCCTGGAAGGCCGTCATCCAGATGGACGGCCGGGCGGGCTATCTCGAGGGCTACTTCCGGGAGCTCGGGGCGATGTCGACCCCCGGCGCCGAACTGGCCCGGCGGTACGGGCGGAAAGCCAAGGAGGCCGGGCTCGGCCTGGTCAGGGACGGGGTCGCGGCCAGGGACGAGGACGTCAACACGGTCATGCTGACGGGCTTCTACCACGCCTACGGCCCGATCAACGGCTACTTCGAT
>CAZFBC010000134.1:0-7268 GCA_964517245.1 uncultured Eubacteriales bacterium
GTGATGACGCCGTCCTTGCCGACCTTGTCCATGGCCTCGGCGATGATCTTGCCGATGGACAGGTCGTTGTTGGCCGAGATGGCGCCGACCTGGGCGATCATCTCGCCGCTGACCTCGCGGCTCATCTTCTTGAGCTCGCCGATGACCGTGTCGACGGCCTTCTCGATGCCCTTCTTGATCAGGGTCGGGTTGGCGCCGGCCGTGACGTAGCGCAGGCCCTCGCCGTAGACGGCCTGGGCCAGGACGGTCGCGGTCGTCGTGCCGTCGCCGGCGACGTCCGACGTCTTGGACGCGACTTCCTTGACCAGCTGGGCGCCCATGTTCTCCCAGGGGTCCTTGAGCTCGACTTCCTTGGCGACGGTGACGCCGTCCTTGGTGTTGGTGGGCGAGCCGAACTTTTTGTCGAGGACGATGTTCTTGCCGCGGGGGCCGAGCGTCGCCTTGACGACATTGCTGAGGATGTTCACGCCCTTGAGCAGGGCGTGGCGCGCATCATCTCCGGACAGAATCTGTTTGGCCATGATGTCTCCTTACTTCTCGATGACGGCGAGGATCTCTTCCTCGCGGACGATGACGAGCTCGACGCCGTCGATCGTCACTTCCGTGCCGCTGTACTTGCCGATGAGGACGTGGTCGCCCTTCTTGACGGCGAGGGCGATCGTCTTCCCCTCATCGTTGACCCGGCCCTTGCCGGCCTCGATGATCTCGGCCTCCTGGGGCTTCTCTTTGGCCGTGTCCGGGATGATGATCCCGCCTCTTTTGACTTCCTGTTCCTCGAGCCTCTTGAGGAGCACTCTGTCATACAGAGGATGAACTTTCATGAAAACCTCCTTGGTGATACCTGAAATTTAGCAGTCAAAAAATGTGAGTGCTAATAGTATATGATTTTCGCCGGCTTGTCAAGAGGAAAATCGGGAATTCTTAGCAGTCTGCAGAGTTGACTGCTAACGCCTTTTCTTGATCTTCAGGATCTTGGCCCGGTTGTGCAGGGTGTTCCGGTGGATGCCCAGGGCCTGGGCCATCCGGGTCTGGTTCCCCTCGTGCTTCCTGGCCGCCTGCTCGTAGAAGATCTTCTCGAACTCGCGGAGGGCATCCTTCAGGCTGATCTCCCTGTCCACCATCTCCTTGACGATGATCTCCATGCGCTGGTGGAGGTTGAGGTCGCTAGATCTTTTGTCCATGTTTCCCTCCGCTCTCGCGGATCTCCCTGTACGAGGAGTTGAACTTGGCCCTCAGGTCCTGGGGGATCATGTTGACGATGGCCCGAGCGACGCCGAGGCAGGCCGGGGCGAGGACGGACGCCTCGACGGCCGGCTTGGCGACCTCGAACGAGACCATGGCGAAGACGAGGATGCCGCAGATGAGGACCGCCTTGACGAACCCGAAGACGCCGCCCAGGAGCCGGTTGACCAGGGCCAGCGGGCCCACCATGGCCTTGTGGACGAGGTACCCGACGAGGGCTCCGGCGACGAGCACGACCGCGAAGATGAGCACGAAGCCCAGGAAATGGCCGAGGAGCCGGCTCTCGACGAAGGTCCCGAAGACGGCCGCGGCCTCCTCGTAGTAGAGGCTGGCCAGGACGAGCCCGGCGACGACGGCGGCCAGGCCGATGACCTGTTTGACGAGCCCCTTGACGATGCCGAGGACCGCCGTGACAGCGACGATGGCCAGCAGGACGAGATCGAGCCAGTTCATAGGATGCCTCCCCTCCGGGCCCGCAGCCGCTCGACCATGCCGTAGTCCCCTTCCTTCAGGGCGCCGAAGGCGACGTGGGGCTTGATCCGGCCGTGGAAGTCGGAGCCGGCCGTGGCCACGAGGTCGAGCTCGGCGGCCAGGTCGCGGTAGAAGGCCGCCTGCTCGTCCGTGTGGTAGAAGGTGAAGACCTCCAGGCCAACCAGCCCGCGCTCCTTGAGCGCGCGAAGGTCCTCGGAGGTCGTCCGCATGAAATACGCGCCGGGATGGGCCAGGACGGGCGCCCCGCCCGTGGCCGGGGCCGCGGCCAGGACGTCGAGGAGGCCGAGGAATCTCTTGGGGACGTGCGCGGCTCCGCCCTCGGCGAAATATTGCTTGTAGAACAGGGAAGGCGCCCGCCGGTCGTTCTCGGGCCGGTAGAAGAGCTCCAGCGCGGGGTTCCGCCTGTTCTCGGGGTTCTCGAGGAGCGCCTGGGCGATCTTGACCCCGAGCGGGGGCGCCCCGTTGGACTTCGCCAGGACCTCGTCCAAGGTCAGGGTGAAGCCGAGGTCCCGGACCTTCGCCACGCGCTCGCGGGTTTCGCTCAGGCGCGCCGCGGTCTGGCTCTCGACGATCCCGGCCAGGGCCGGGCTCGCCCAGTCGACGAACGGCAGGAGGAGGTGGAACTCACGGTCGCCGTAGACCGTCGTCACCTCGATGCCCGGGATGACCTCGACGCCCGCCCGGCGGCCGACCTCGACGGCCTCGGGATAGGCGGCCACGGTGTCGTGGTCGGCGATGGAGATGGCCCGCAGGCCGTGCTTCGCGGCCATGCCGACCAGCTCGGCCGGCGAAAAGTCCCCGTCACTGCTCCTGTTCGAGTGGACGTGGAAGTCAACCCGTCCGCTCATGCGAGGTCGTCGCGCCCGGTGAGGAGCCTGTAGATCTCGAGGTACTTCTGGGACGTCTTGGCGACGATCTCGGCCGGCAGCTCCGGCGGCGGCGTGTTCTTGTCCCAGGCCGTCGTCTCGAGATAGTCGCGGACGAACTGCTTGTCGAGGCTCGGCTGGGACCGGCCGGCCTCGTAGAGCGCCAGGGGCCAGAAGCGCGAGGAGTCGGGCGTGAAGATCTCGTCGACGAGGACGAGGTCGTCGCCGTCGAGCCCGAACTCGAACTTGGTGTCGGCGATGATGATGCCCTTGGAGACGGCGTGCAGGGCGGCCTTCTGGTAGAGCTCCAGGCTGGCCTTGCGGATCTTCCGGGCCAGCTCGGCGCCGATCTCCTTCTCGACGTCCTTGAAGGAGATGTTGACGTCGTGGCCCTTCTCCGCCTTGGTCGAGGGCGTGAAGATGGGCTCTTCCAGGCGGTCGGACTCCTTGAGCCCCTTGGGGATCCTGATGCCGCAGATCTTCCCGGTCGTCGTGTATTCCTTCCAGCCGGAGCCCGAAAGATAGCCGCGGACCACGCATTCGACGGGGATGACCTGGGTCCTCTTGACCAGCATGGATCGCTGGGCCAGGACGTCGGCGAAGGGGGCGAGGGCGGGCGGGAAGTCCCTGGTCTCGGTGGCGAGGAGATGGTTGGGCAGGACCAGGCCGACGAAATCGAACCAGAACTTCGACAGCTGCGTCAGGACCTTGCCCTTGTAGGGGATAAGGGACGGGAGGACCCAGTCGAAGGCGGAGACGCGGTCGGTGGCGACGATGAGGAGCTTGTCGCCGACCTCGTAGACGTTGCGGACCTTGCCCTTCTTGAAAAGAGGCAGACCTGTGAGGTCGAGATCGCCGATCGGACGTTCCATGGGGGGCTCTCCTTTACGAACTCGTCAAGGATAATGAAATCACCGCCAAAAATCAAATGACGCGGAGGCCGATGAAATTGTACATGCGGCGGGGGTCGGCCGGGTCGCGGCGGTAGGAGAGCAGGCCCGGCCCGCAGTGGGTGCAGCCGGGGCCCGCGTCGAGGATGTTCGCCGCGGCGATGCCCAGGCCCTCGAGGAGCGCGCGGTTGGCGGCCCGCAGGTCGAGGAGCCAGCGGGCCTCGATCCGGGGACACGTACCCGAGGCACATGTCCCCGTCCCCCCTCCCGTCTCCCCCGTCCCCGTGAAGACCGAAGGCGGGAAGCCGGCGCGCAGGAACCCCTCCCGGACCTCCGGACCGACCTCGTAGCAGGCCGCCCCGATGCAGGGGCCGAGCGCCGCCCGCATCTCCCGAGGCCGGGAGCCGTAGGCCTCGCCCATGGCCCGGACGGCCTTCTCGAGGATGCGCTGCTCCGTCCCCCGCCAGCCGCAGTGGACGGCGGCGACGGCCCGGTTCGCCGCGTCGGCGAGCAGGACGGGCAGGCAGTCGGCCGTGCGGACGACGAGGAGAAGGCCCGGGACGTCCGTCATCAGGCCGTCGGCCTCCGGCTTCCCCCCGGGAGCGGCGTCCAGGCGGAGGACCGCGTCCGAGTGGACCTGGCGCATGACGACCGGCCGCAGGCCCCGCGAGGCGGCGAAGGCCAGGAAGTCCGCCTCGCCCCACCGGGCGTCGCCGAAGCCGTGGACGAGCCCCGGCACCTCCGCCAGCCACGGCACGGTCATAAAGGGGATCCGCTCTTCGCTCACGCCCCCATCATTACCAGAAAGCCCGCCGGGGCTCAAGGCGCCGCGCCGCTCTTGTCATCCGGGGCCCGTCTCCGTATGATGAGGGGGAGATGTCCGCAAAGGAACGTGCCATGCCCGTCTTCGTCGCGCTCGGCCTCCTCCTCGCCCTTTTCGGCGCCGCCGTCCTGGCCTCGGACGACCGGCCCCGGGCCCGTGAATTCGGCCTCGTCGTGGGCGTGCTCCCGACCGGCCCCCTCAACGCCATCACCGACGTCCCCGGGGTCAGGGTCGGCCACGTCACGCTCGTCGAAGGGACGGACGTCCGGACCGGCGTCACCGCCGTCCTGCCCCACGGCGGCAACCTCTACCAGGACAAGGTCCCGGCCGCGGTCTCCGTCGCCAACGGCTACGGCAAGCTGACCGGCACGACCCAGGTCGCGGAGCTCGGCACCCTCGAGACGCCCGTCGTCCTGACCAACACGCTGAGCGTGCCGACGGCGGCCGAGGCCGTCGTCGAGTGGACGCTTGGGCTGGCCGGGAACGAGCGCGTCGGCTCGGTCAACCCCGTCGTCGGGGAGACCAACGACGGCTGGCTCAGCGACATCCGCGGCCGGCACGTCACCCGGGCCCACGTGCTCGAGGCCATCCGAACGGCCTCGGACGGGCCGGTGGCCGAAGGCGCGGTCGGGGCCGGCACCGGCACGACCTGCTTCGATTACAAGGGCGGCATCGGCACCGCCTCGCGCCGGCTCCCGGAGGGCCGGGGCGGCTGGACGGTCGGGGTCCTCGTCCAGACGAACTTCGGCGGCGTCCTGACCATCCGCGGCGTCCCCTTCGACAGGGAGGACGCGGGGACCGCGGCCGCGCCCGGGCCGGAGCCCGCGGGCGACGGCTCCTGCATGATCGTCGTGGCCACCGACGCCCCCCTCGACGCCCGCAACCTCGAGCGCCTGGCCAAGCGCGCCCTGCTCGGCATCGCCCGCACCGGCGGCTATTACTCGAACGGCAGCGGCGACTACGCCGTCGCCTTCTCGACCGCGGCGTCGGTCCGGGTCCCCCACCGCTCCCCCTCGACGACGCGGACGGTCACCCTGCTCAAGGACGAGGCCGTGTCGCCGCTCTTCCAGGCCGCGGCCGAGGCCGGCGAGGAGGCCATCCTCAACTCGCTCTTCAAGGCGGTCCGGACCGAGGGCCGGGACGGCCGCGTCGCCGAGGCGCTGCCGCTCGCCCGGGTCCGGGAGCTTCTCAAGTGAGCCGCCGGCGGCTCGGGACGATCGGCGTCCTCGGCGGCATGGGCCCCGAGGCGGGCGCCTACCTCTTCGAGCGGATCGTCCGGTCGGTCGCGGCCGGACGCGACCAGGACCATCCCCCGGTCGTCGTCTGCAGCCTGCCCCAGGTCCCGGACCGGACCGAGGCCATCCTCCGCGGCGGCCCGAGCCCGGTCCCCCTGCTCCTCCGGGGGCTCGAGACCCTCCGCCGCGCCGGCGCGGACTTCGCCGTCGTGGCCTGCGTCACCGCCCACCACTTCCTGCCCCGGCTCGCCGCCCGCTCGCCCCTGCCCCTCGTCGACCTGCTCGGGGAGACGGTGGCCGAGGTCGCGCGCTCGAGGCCCGTGCCTCGGACAATCGGCCTGCTGGCCACGACGGGCACCGTCCGGTCGGGGCTCGTCGCCGACGCGTTCGCGCCGGCCGGGATCCGGGTCATCGTCCCCGCGGCCCGCGACCAGAGGCGGCTGATGACGGCCATCTACGGCCGGAAGGGCGTCAAGGCGGGACACACCTCGGGCGCCGCCAGGGAAACGGTCCTCTCCGTCGCCCGCGGACTGGTCCGCCGGGGCGCCGGCGCCGTTCTGGCCGGGTGCACCGAGGTCCCCCTCGTCCTCGGCGCCTCCGACCTCGCCGTCCCCCTGATCGAGCCCATGGAGATCGGGGCCCGGGCCGCCGTCCGGCGCTCCGGCGCCCGCCTCCGCCCCGGGGCCCGACGGTAACTTGACTTTGGGGGGGCGATAGGGTATAAATTTGCGGTCCTTTCCCCAGTGAGGAGGTGAAAGTTCTTGGCTTTTGTACAGCTTGACGAAGGTGAAAACCTCGAATCCGCACTCCGCCGATTCAAGAGGAAGGTCCAGCAGGAAGCGATCATCAAGGAGATCAAGAAGCACTCGGTCTACTTCAAGCCCGGCGAAAAGCGGCGCATGAAGGAGGCCCAGGCGCGGAAGCGGATGAGACGGCGCATCAAGAGAGAGCGCGACATCGAGTACTGAGAACTTTCCATTCGCCTCACGCATCCAACGTCCCGATCCGACGGAGCGCCCGGGCCGAGAGGCCGGGGCCGTCGCGAGAGAGGGGGAGCCACGCCGACTCGCAAGCCCGCCTGGCTGAAGGTCCGACTGCCCTCCGACGGCGAGTATTTCCGCGTCGCGGAGATCGTCAGGGCCGGGCGCCTGCACACCATCTGCGAGAGCGCCCGCTGCCCGAACGTGGGCGAGTGCTGGTCCCGCCGGACGGCGACCTTCCTCGTCATGGGCGACGTCTGCACCCGCGACTGCGGCTTCTGCGCCGTGGCCAAGGGGACGCCCCTCCCCCTCGACGCCGGCGAGCCGTCGCGCGTCGCCGGGGCGGTGGCGGCGCTCGGCCTGGCCCACGCCGTCGTCACCTCGGTCACGAGGGACGACCTCCCGGACGGCGGGGCGGCGCACTTCGCGGCGGTCGTCCGGGCCGTCCGGGCGACGAGCCCGGGGACGCGGGTCGAGGCCCTCATCCCCGATTTCCGGGGCGACCGGGCGGCGCTCGAGACCGTCCTCGAGGCCGGGCCCGACGTCCTCAACCACAACCTGGAGACCACCGAAGCGCTCTACCCCGCCATCCGGCGGTCCCGGGAGAGCTACGGCCGCTCGCTCGGCGTCCTCGCGGCCGCGAAGCGGCGGGGCGCCCTGACGAAATCGGGGCTGATGATCGGCCTCGGCGAGAGCGAGGCCGACATCCTGCGGACGTTCGCCGACCTGCGCCGGGCCGG
>CAZFBC010000135.1:0-1668 GCA_964517245.1 uncultured Eubacteriales bacterium
CGCGCGTCGTGGACGATCTTTCCGCCGACCATGGTCAGGACCACCTCGGTCTTCGCGATCTCGCCGGGGTCGATCTCGAAGATGTTCTGCGAGACCAGGATGAGGTCCGCGAGCTTGCCGGCCTCGATGGAGCCCTCTTCCTTTTCCCGGTGCATGGCATAGGCCCCCCCCAGGGTGTAGGCGTGGATGGCCTCGGCGAGCGTGACCCTGTGCTCGGGGAGCCAGCCGCCTTCGGGGAGGCCGTCGAAGTCCCGGCGCGTCACGGCGACCTGGATCCCCGGCCAGGGGTTGACCGTGACCACCGGCCAGTCGCTGCCGAAGGCCAAGCGCCCGCCCCCGTCGAGGACCGCCTTCCAGGCGAAGGCCCTCTTCTCCCGTTCGGGGCCGACGTTTTTGATCCAGCTCCCCATCCAGGCCGGGTCGGGGTTGGCGTGGAGCGGCTGGAAGCTCGCGATGACGCCGAGCCGGCCGAAGCGCGCGATGTCGTCCGCGGCGATGTCCTCGGCGTGCTCGATCTTGTTGCGGACGTCCGGGTTCCCGGCCGCCCGCACGCCTTCTTCGTAGGCGTCGAGCGACAGGCGGATGGCGGCGTCCCCAATGGAGTGGGTCGAGACCTGCAGGCCCCGGGCGTTGAACGCCGCGACGGCCTTCCTGTAGTCCCCCGGTTCCCAGAAGAGCTTGCCCTTGTTCCCGCGCTGGCTCTCGTAGGGGTCGAGCATGGCCCCGGTCCCGGAGTCGATGACCCCGTCGAGCATGAGCTTGATCCCGCCGAGGGAGATCCACTCGTCGTCGTACTTCGCCCGGGCCTCCTCGTAGGCCTTCCAGTCCGTCTCGGTCGGCCCCGGCGCGTCGATCCACATGGAGACCGAAAGCCGCGTCGTCAAGCTCCCTTCCCGGCGGAGGCGGTCGAAGAGGTCGAGGGCCTCGAACTCCCCGCCCATGCCGTGGGCCCGGACGACGCCGAAGCGCGCCGTCTCGCGCATGCCCCGGCGGATCGCCGCCAGGGTCTCCTCGGGCGTCGGCTCGGGGATGTGGACCGAGACGAGGTGCGCGGCCGCCTCGAGCAGGGCGCCGGTCGGCTGGCCGTTCTCGTCGCGGACGATCCGCCCGTTCTCGGGGTCCGGGGTGTCGCGGCCGATCCCCGCGATCTCCAGGGCCCGGCTGTTGGCCCAGCTCGAGTGGCCGTCGGCGCAGCGCATGTAAGCCGGGCGGTCGGGCACGACCTCGTCGAGTTGCTTCCTGTGCGGCATGTCGCCCGGGAACGCCGGGTACATCCAGCCGCGCCCCTGGACCCAGGCGGCCCGGGGATTTTCCCCGGCGAACTTCCGGATCCTCGCCTGGATCTCCTCGACCGTCCTGGCCCCGGCCAGGTCGGCCATGGACAGGTTCTCCGAGCCGCTGACGAAATGGATGTGGCTGTCCATGAGGCCGGGGAGCACGAGCCTCCCGCCGGCGTCGATGACCTCGGTTCCCGGCCCCTTGTGACGCCAAACGTCCTTCGCGGAGCCCACGGCCAGGATGCGCCCGTCCCGGACGGCGACGGCCTCCGCCCACGGCTGGGCGGCGTTCACCGTGTAGATCCTGGCGCCGGTGACGACGGTGTCGGCCGCCGGCCGCCCGCCCGCGCATCCCGCCGATACGATCAGAAGGGCCGAAAGGAGCGTCTTT
>CAZFBC010000135.1:1768-7249 GCA_964517245.1 uncultured Eubacteriales bacterium
CCGCCGCCCCGCTTCGCCCTCGCGGACCTCGACAAGGTCATCCGGCGCGCGCTGGCCAAGGGAGGCGAGTTCGGCGAGGTCTACATCGAGAACCGCGTCTCGCGCTCGATCCTCCTCGAAGAGGGCAAGTTCAAGAGCGCCGTTTTCGGGGTCAGCCGGGGAGCGGGCGTCCGCGTCATCTCGGGGGACAAGACGGGCTACGCGTACACCGACGACCTGACCGTCGAGGCCTTCCTGCGCGCGGCCGACGTCGCCTCGTATGTCGCGCGCGGCGCCAAGGCCACCGCGCCGGTCGACGTCAAAGAGGACAAGCGGCCGTCCTACGTCACCGTCAAGGTCCCGCTCCAGACCGTGGCCGACGAGAAACGGCTCGAGATCATGAAGCGGGCCCACGACGCGGCCCTTTCGTACGACCCCAAGGTCAAGATGGCCTCGATCAATTACTACGACGAGGTCCGCGGCCGCGTCATCGCCAACAGCGAAGGCCTTTACCTCGAGGACGAGCTGCCGCTCCTCTTCTTCGTCGTCCAGGCCCTCGCCGTGGGCGACAACACGTCGCACATGGGGCGCGAGCGCCTGAGCCGGCACGCCGGGATCGAGATGTTCGACGAGCTCAGGCCGGAGGACGCGGCCCGGACCTGCGCCCGCGAGGCCGTCGCCATGCTCGAGGCCAAGGACGCCCCGGCCGGCCGGATGGACGTCGTCATGCAGAACGGCTGGGGCGGCGTCCTCGTCCACGAGGCCGTCGGGCACCCCCTCGAGGGCGACAACATCGCCCGCGAAACGGGGGTCTTCGTGGGCAAGCTCGGCCAGCCGGTCGCCGGTCCGAAGTTCACGATGGTCGACGACGGCACCCTGCCGTGCTTCCGCGGCACGACTGACTTCGACGACGAGGGCACGCCGATGAAGCGCAACGTCCTCATCCAGGACGGCACGCTGGTCAGGTACATGACCGACATCCTCTCGGCCAAGCAGCTCGGGATGGAGCGCACCGGGAACGGCCGCCGCGAGTCCTTCCGCTACATGCCGATCGTCCGCATGACCAACACCTTCATCGACAAGGGGACGGACAAGCCGGCCGACATCCTGGCCTCGACGCCGAGCGGGATCTACGTCCAGAGCCTGAGCGGCGGCAGCGTCAACCCGACCGACGGCGTCTTCAACTTCACCTGCCGGGAGGCCTACCTCATCGAGAACGGGAAAAAGACGGTCCCGGTCAAGGGGGCGACGCTCATCGGCAACTGCCTCGACGTCATCCGGGGCGTCGACGCGGTCGGGGACGACCTGGACTTCGGGCCGGGCATCTGCGGCAAGGGCCAGGCGGCCGAGGTCACGGCCGGGCAGCCCACCGTCAGGATCCGGGGCATCAACGTCGGCGGCTCGCGGGCGCGCTGAGCCGGAGAAAGGACGGGAACGATGGACATCAAAGGATTAGCCGGACAGCTGGTCAAGCGGTGCGTCAACAAGGGCGCCGACGCGGCCGAGGTCTATATCGAGACGGGCCGGAACCTGAGCCTCGACGTGCGCAAGGGCGATATCGAGACCGTCCAGGAGGCATCCTCGGCCGGGGCCGGGATCAGGGTTTTCGTCAAGGGCCGGATGGCCTTCGCCAGCTCCAACGACCTGGGGGAGAAGGCCCTCGAGGACGCCGCCGGCCGGGCCATCGAGTTCGCCCGGGTGACGACGGCCGATCCCAATAACGTCCTGCCCGACGACCCGGGCGTGACGGAGGTCGCCGGGCTCCACGATCCCGGGATAGCCCGTGTGTCGATGGAGGAGAAGATCGAGCTGGCCAAGCGCCTGGAAAAGCTGGCCATGAAGGACCCCCGGATCACCAAGAGCGACGGCGCCAGCTACCGGGAGTGGGAAGGCGAGGTCGTCATCGCCAACTCGAACGGCCTCCTCAAGGGCTACCGGTCGACGGGCTGCGGCTGCGGCGTCTCGGTCGTCGCGGAGAAGGGGGAGCAGAAGTCCTCGGGCGGCGACTTCTGCAGCCGCCGCTTCTACGGCGACCTCAAGCCCGCCGAAGAGGTGGCCGGCAAGGCCGCCCGCGAGGCTTACGAGATGCTCGACCCGCGGCCGGTCAAGACGCAGCGGGCGCCGGTCATCTTCCACGCCGACGTCTCCCGGGCCCTGCTCGGCGGGATCATGGCGGCGATCGACGGCGAGCGCGTCCTGCAGGGGGCGAGCTTCCTCGGGAAGAAGCTGGGACAGAAGATCGGCTCGGAGCTCGTGACCATCTTCGACGACGGCACGCGCGCCAAGGGGCTGGCCAGCGCTCCGTTCGATGGCGAGGGCGTCCCGACCGGGAAGCGGATCATCGTCGACCGGGGCGTCCTGAAGGGCTTCCTGTACAATACCGCCGTGGCCAAGAGGGCCGGGGTCGAGAGCACGGGGAACGCTTCTCGGGATGGCTTCGGGAGCCTCCCCGGGATCGGGCCGCACAACTTCACCATGGCGGCCGGCACAGCGAAGCTGGAGGACATCGTCGCGGCCACGAAGACCGGGCTCCTGGTCAAGGGGGTCACCGGCTACGGCATCAACCCGGTCAACGGCAACTTCAGCGGCGGCGCGTCGGGGTTCTGGATCGAGAACGGCAGGATCGCCTTTCCCGTCAGGGGCCTGACGATCGCCGGCACGGCCGAGGAGATCCTCGACGGCATCGACATGGTCGCCGACGACCCGGACCTGAACCTGACGATGACCGCCCCGACCTTCCGCGTCCGGCTCCTGCAGATCGGCGGGGAATAGGAAGCGCCGTGAACGATTACACAGCCTGTGACGCCACCGAGCTGGCCGCCCGCGTCCGCCGCGACGAGGTCCGGCCGGAGGAGCTGGTCGAGAAGGCCATCGCAGCCGTCGAGGCGGTCAACCCCGCGCTGAACGCGGTCATGCACCCGATGTACGACGCCGCCCGGGCCGCGGCCCGCGACCTTCCCGACGGGCCCTTCCGAGGCGTGCCCATGGTGGTCAAGGACTTCGACGGCTTCGTCAAGGGCGAGCCTTGGACGGCCGGAAGCCGCTTCCTCGAGGGCTTCGTGGCCGGCCACGACTCCGAGGCCATGGCCCGCCTGCGACGGGCCGGCGCGGTGTTCGTCGCCAAGACCAACCTCCCCGAGCTGGGCATCCTGGGGACGACCGAGGGCCGGCTCAAGGGACCGGCCCATAATCCCTGGAACACCGGGCACTCCACCGGCGGCTCCTCGGGAGGCTCGGCCGCCCTGGTCGCGGCCCGGGCCGTCCCCCTGGGGCACGGCGGCGACGGCGGCGGCTCGCTGCGCATCCCGGCCAGCGCCTGCGGCCTCGTGGGCTTCAAGACGACCCGGGGCCGCATCACCCTGGCGCCCGACTTCGGCGAGGGCTGGGGCGGGTACGTGAGCCCGGGCGGACTGACCCGCTCGGTGCGGGACACCGCCGCCCTGATCGACGTCATGGCCGGCCCGGCCGCCGGCGACCCCTACGCGGTCCCGCCGCTCGAGCGCCCGCTCGCGGAGGAGGTTGGCGCCCCCCCGGGCAAGCTCCGCGTGGCCTTCACCGCCGGCTCGCTCTTCGGCAAGGAGACGCACGCCGAGTGCCGGGCCGCGGTCGAGTCCGCCGCGCGCCTCCTGGCCGACCTGGGCCACGAGGTCGAAGAGGCCCGGCCCGAGTTCGACCGCGGGCGCCTGGTCCGCGCCTATCTGACCCAGACCGCCGCCAGCATCGCCGCGCAGATCGAGGACATGGGGCGTTGGACCGGGCGGAAGCCGTCCGCCGCGTACTTCGAGCCCTCGACCTGGTTCCTCCGGCAGGTCGGGCGCCGGCTCTCCGCGGCCGAGCTCCAGCAGGCGCGCGACGCGGCCCAGGCGGCCGGGCGGGCGCTGGCGGCCTTCTTCGCGCGCTACGACCTTTTCGTCACGCCCACGCTGGCTTACCCGCCGGTGCGTCTGGGCGAGCTGGCCCTCAAGCCGTTCGAGGCGGCGGCGCTCGCCGTCCTCCGGGCCTTTCCGGCCGGCGCGGCTCTCAGGGCCATCCTGGCCCAGCTCGCCGACACCTCCCTGGAGCGAACGCCGAACACCCAGCTCTTCAACCAAACCGGCCAGCCCGCCGTCTCGCTGCCGTTGCACCAGACCCCGGATGGGCTCCCGGTCGGGGTCCAGCTGGTCGGCCGCTACGCCGAAGACGCCCTCTTGATACGGGTGGCCTCCCAGATCGAGGCGGCCCGGCCCTGGAAGGACCGGGTCCCGGGCGTCGTCGCGCCGTGACACGGGGTTCGGGCGGTGGCTTTTTGGCCGGAACCCTGCTATATTGACGGGCGGCAACCATCTTCCGGCGGGGAAAAGCAAGCTTGGTCCGATCCGAGACGCGCCGGAGAGCGATAGCTGAAACGGACGAGGAGGATGACATGGGACTGAGGCGGAAACAGATACTCACGAAGCAGAAGGAAGCCTGCGAAACCAAGCTGAAAGACCGGCTGTCTTTCCTTTCCGAGAAGGGGATCAAGTCTCCCCAGGCCGACAAGGACACGCTCGTCAGGAAATGGCAGGCGGATGTCCGGGCCGCGAACAAAAGGCTGAGGCTGGTCGCCGCGCACGAGAAGAGAACCGAAGAGATGGCCAAGGCCAAGGCGGATAAAGCGGCGGCCCCCCCGAAGGAAGAAGCCCCCAAGGCCGAGAAGCCCAAGAAGGCCTCCGAAGGCGGCAAGGCCAAGAAGCCGCCGAAGGCCGCTTCCAAGGAATCATGATCCGGGCGTCTCGCCCCGGCGATCGGAGGAGGGAACGGATCCGATGAGAAAAACGGCCCTTTCGCTCGCGTCGTTCTTTATCCTGGCTTTCGCCGCGACCGTCCCCTCGTTCGGCCAGTGGTCCCTCGACTTCGAGAACGGGCTGGCCCTGTCCGGCTACAACGACGTCCAGGTCCCCCGGGACAGCGGGACCCTGTTCTCGCTCTCCGAGGACCTGAAGACGGACCCCGGCTATTTCTTCCGCGTCCGCCTGGGCTACGGCTGGAAGTCCCGGCACACCGTCTCGCTCTTCGCGGCGCCGTTCCGGCTCCGGGCCGCCGGAAGCGTCGACCGCGAGGTCCTCTTCGCCGGGGAGACCTTCGGCCCGGGCGCTTCCCTGGCGGGCGTCTACAAGTTCAGCTCCTACCGGTTGACTTACCGGTACGACCTCGTGAGGAAGGGGCGCTGGCAGGTGGGGATCGGCCTGACCGCCTTCATCAGGGACGCGGCCATCTCGGTCGAGGGTGACGGCAAGTTCGCGGAGACGACGAACGTCGGGTTCGTGCCCCTCGTCAACTTCAGGGTCCTGTGGCAGTTCCACGAGAGATGGGGCGTCCTCCTGGAAGGGGACGCCGCGGCGGCCAAGCAGGGGCGGGCCGAGGATGTGCTGCTGGCGCTCCGGTACCGCCTCGGCGACCGGCTCGCCCTGAGGGCGGGGTACAGGATCATCGAGGGCGGCGCGGACGTCGAAGAGGTCTACAATTTCGCCCTGATCCATTTCG
>CAZFBC010000136.1:0-7126 GCA_964517245.1 uncultured Eubacteriales bacterium
CACGCCTACATGGCCCTGAGCGACTCCAAGGTCAACGACCCCCAGGCCGGCTTCGAGACGGCCCTGGGCGCCGTGCTCGGGGCCCTGGCCGGGGTCAACGTCATCTCCGGGCCGGGAATGCTCGATTTCGAGAGCGCCCAAAGCCTGGAGAAGCTGGTCATCGACGACGGCATCTGCGCCATGGTCTACCGGTTGCTGGAGGGCGTCGCGCAGAGGGACGAGCCCCTGGCCCTGGGCGCTTTCGAGGGCTTCACGCCCGGCCTGAGCTTCCTGTCCCACCCGCACACCCGCCAGTGGTACAGGAAGGAGCACATCCGCCCGGGCCTCGTTGACCGGGACCCTTATGACGCCTGGGTCGCGGCCGGCCGGACGACGATCGTCGACAAGGCCAGGGCCGACGTCCAAAGGAGGATCGAGTCGTATGCGACGCCGCCCCTCGACCGGGGCGTCGGGAAGGAGCTCGACGCCGTCATGGCCGCCTACGGGCGCGCCTCGGGCGTCGACGTGCCGGCCGGCCGGTTCGCGGGCCCCGGCGCGGACTGATCAGTCGAGGTCCCAGACCTCGAGGTAATCGGGCACCTCCACGGTCCAGCCCCGGGCCCGCCGGACGCGCTCGCCCATCCCCGCGGCGACGTCGGCGTCCCCGTGGGTGACGAACAGCCGCCGCGGCGCTTTCTCGAACCCGTCGAGCCAGCGGTCGAGTTCCCGGCGGTCGGCGTGCGCGGAAAAGCCGCTGATCTTCGTCACCCGGGCCCTGACCGGCAGGGTCCGGCCGAGGATGCGGACCTCGGGCCGGCCCTCGAGGATCTGGCGGCCGAGCGTTTCCCGGGCCTGGTAGCCCACGAACAGGACGGTGGATTCGGGCCGGGCGATGTTCTGGACGAGGTGGTGCTTGATGCGGCCCCCCGTGACCATGCCCGAACCGGCCATGATGACGGCCGGCCCCCGGGCCGCGTTGACGGCCTTCGACTCCTCGGTCGTGCGGACGATGGTCAGCCCCGGGAACCGGAAGGGGTTCCGGCCCGAGGCGAAGAGGGCGCGGGTCTCCTCGTCGAAGAATTCGTCGTGGCGCTCGAAGGCCTGGGTCACCTCCCGGGCCATCGGGCTGTCGAGGTAGACGGGCAGCCGCGGCACGGCCCCGTCGTGGACGAGGCGGCTGAGATGGAACATCAGGTCCTGGGCCCGCTCGATGGCGAACGTGGGAATGACGACGTTGCCGCCCGCCGCGGCCGTCTCGCGGATGATCGCGCCCAGCAGGTCCCGGACGCTGGCCGGGTCCTCGTGGTCCCGGTCGCCGTAGGTCGATTCCACGACGACGTAGTCGGCGGCCCGGAAGCGGGAGGGATCGCGGACGAAGGGCATGTCGGGCTGGCCGATGTCCCCCGAGAAGACCAGGGTCCGGACGGACCCGTTCTCCCGAACCTCGATCTCGACCATGGCCGAGCCGAGGATGTGGCCGGCGTCGCGGAAGCGGACCGAGAGGCCGTCGTTGAGCCGGACGGTCTCGTCGTAGCCGACCTCCTCGACGAGCGGCATCGTCATCTGGACATCCTCGACGGTGTAGAGCGGGGCCACCGGATGGCTCCCCGTCCGGCCCTCCTTCTGGTGCCGCTTCTTCTTGAAGGCCGCGTCCTCTTCCTGGATCTCGGCCGAATCCATGAGGGCGATGGACAGGATGTCGGCCGTCGCGGCCGTCGTCAGGACCGTCCCGGAGAAGCCCGCCCCGACGATCCTCGGGATGAGCCCGGAGTGGTCGAGATGGGCGTGCGTGAGCAGGATGAAATCGACGTCCTCGGGAGGCACGGGGAAAGGGTCCCAGTTCCTGGCGAGGAACGGCCTTTCCTGGTGGAGACCGCAGTCGACGAGGAGGCGGAGCCCGGCCGCTTCCAGAAGGTAGCACGAGCCCGTGACCTGCCGGGCCGCTCCGAGGAAAGCCAGCTTCATTCTTTCTCCTCTCCCCGCTAATAGGGGTGGGACCTGTAGAATTCCGCCTGGGCCGCGACGAACAGGGCCCTCATCCCCATCCGGAAGAAGACGTACATCTGCATCCAGGCGAAGGCGGCGACGACCTGGAGCGTCGCGGGGGCGCCGAGGAGCCCGAGGACGGCGTGGAAGACGACCGCCCCGGCCACGGTCGCGGCGGCCAGGAGAAGATAGATGGCCCAGGCCCGGAAGAAGCGCTTTTTCAGGAAGATGAGGGCGTGGCGCAGGGCCTTGAGGACCTTGCGCTCGGCGTCGGCGACGACGGCGATCCGGGAGTAGTCGACGACCATCCGGACGACGGAGAGCAGGAGGAGCGCCAGGATGAGGTGGAGGTTCGACAGGATGAGGGGCACCCATTCGGTCACGGCGCCTTCCGTCAGGGGGCGGATGAGGGCCGAGACGAGGCGCATGATCAGGCCGAGCGTCAGGGCGAGGAAGACGAGCGAGACGAGGAACAGACGGACGTACCGCCAGAAATACCGGCCGCAGTCGGCGAAGAACTCGGCCAGGCGCGTCCGGCCCTCGCTGTCGAGAAGACGGCCCACGACACCCCCGTTGAGGAAGATCTGCAGAGCCAGGTAGAGGAAGGCCGAGACGAGGACCCCGGCCAGCAGGGCGGGCAGGGAGGCCCCGTACTTGAGGACAGCCTCCCCCAGCCAGACGAGGTCCGCCGGCCGGACGTTCGAGCCGAGGAAGGACCGGCCCAGCTCGGCCTGGACGATGGCTAGGAAGGGGACGGCCACGGCTCCGGCGAAGAGGACGTTGACGACGTAAAGGACGAGCGGGACGCGCGGCTTGCGGAGGACCGTCCCGGCGCCGGCGCAGAGGGATTTGAAGACGCCCATGGGAACCTCCTCAGCTCCACGATCCGAAGAAGTGGAGGATGCTCTGAACGGTGAACAGCAGCTGGGTCATCAGCTTGACGACGTTGCGCCGCAGGCCGTCGGCGCTGCGGCTGTTGTTGGCCAGGTTCTCATCGATGAGCCAGATCCCCGCGGGGTCGACCTGGGCGCTCTCGACCTCGGCCGGGCCGACGAAGGTGAAGCGCGCCCAGCGCGCCTGCCCGTCCCAGAAGCGGGTCTCCTGGCTGCCGTCCTTGAAACGGACGAGGACCTCCACCCGGGCGTCGCCGCCGATCCGGGCCTCGCCGTAGCGCCTCAGGACGACCGTCGTCCTGTAGGAGGCCGGGGGGGCGCCCTCGGGCGAGGCTGCGGCCGCGTCCTCGAGCTCCCGGGCCTTCCCGGCGGTCACTTCCGTGCGCTGGCCGTCGCCGTCGTGGACGCCCCGGACGGCCGAGGGCACCTTGACCGAGGATATCGCGCCGACGCCGTAGTCGAAGGGCCGCGTCTCCTCGAACAGCTCGTCGAAGAACCAGGTCATGTCCTTGCCGGCGACCTCGTTGACGACGCCGACGAAATCCGCCTTCACGGGATGGCGGAAGCGGTAGCGCATGTGGTAGGTCCGCATGATCCGGGACCAGGTCGGCTCGCCGAGGTGGTTCTCCAGGGTGGAGAGCAGCGTGGCGGCGCGCATGTAGACGTTGGCGGCGTAGCTCATGCGGTCGCGGAAGGCCCACGACCAGGCGGTCACGGGATCGATGCGGACGGTGTGGATGGCCGCGGCCCGGTTGAGATCGAAGTCGAAGTTCTTGGGGAGGCGCAGGAACCAGTCGAGCGGAATGCCCTTGAGCACCATCGGCAGGGCGCCGGGGCCGTAGGCCTTGGCGATGACGCGGCCCGTCGAATAGGTGTTGAAGCCCTCGTCGAGCCAGGCTGCTTCGAACTCGTTGGTGGCCACGAGGCCGTACCAGTAGCCGTGACCGAACTCGTGGACGATGACGCCTTCCGGGGACAGGACGGCGCGGCTCGGGAGGACCCGGGTCCCGGCCGTGAACAGGGTCGGGTATTCCATCCCGCCGCTCTCCGTGCGGAAGGGCGGGTCGACCATGGTCACGGTCTCGTAGGGATAGGGGCCGTACCAGAGCCCGTAGTACTTGATGGCCGCCCGGAGGGCCGTGAAGTGGCGTTCGATCTGGGACCTGTGCTCCGGGGCGATGAGCAGGGTCATCTTGACGTCGGGCAGCCGGACCTCCTCGACGGGCAGGCCCAGGAGCGCCGCCGTCTCCCCGTATTCCGCGGCGGTCACCTCTTTGGCGCCGATGAAATCGCGCTCGACCTTGACGTAGCGGGGGCTGGTCGTCCAGGCGAAATCGTGGACCATGGACTGGTGGTAGGTGTAGGTGGTCCGCCCGGCCGATTCGTCGTCCCGGCGGGCCGTCTCCTTGCCCGTCGAGCCGACGACGAAGTTGCGGGGCACGGTGATGTGGACCGTGAAATCGGCGAAGTCGGCGAAGAACTCGGAGTTCTGGTGATAGGCGTGCGCGTTCCAGCCCCTCCCCTCTTCGTAAACGCCGGGCTTGGGGAACCACTGGCCGATGAAGAAGGAGTTCCGGTAATAGCCCGACCGGGCCACGGTCCGCGGCACCTTGCTGCGGAATTCGAGGCGGAGGTGGACGCTCTCTCCGGGGAGCACGGGCGCCGGGAACAGGACCCGGGCGACGGTCTGGTCGCCCGGATGGTCCGGTCCGTCCGGGGTGACGAAGGACAGCGTCGGCTTGAGGTCCGATCCGTCGGCCAGCCGGACGTCGGTGACGTCGACCCAGCCCCAGTCCCCGTCGTCGGGGGGCTTGCCGCCGGGGAGCTGCGATTCCGCCGCGGCCTCGCGGAGAAAGGCGCTGTCCTCGTTCTTGAAGGCGTTCCAGTAGAGGTGGAAGAGCATGTCCGGGACCGCGTCGGCGGTCGGGTTGGTCCAGACGATCTCCTCCTTGCCGACGAGCATCTTGGCGGCGGCGTCGAGCTCGACCCAGATCTCGTAGCGGAGGCCGGGCCCGGCGCCGGAGGCCGGCTCGACCGGGTCCTCGGCCGGGCGGGCCGCGGCCGTCAGGACGAGGAGCGCCGCGGCGAGCAGGCAGGCGGGAACAGTTCTTGTGTTCATGTCGATCCCCCGTTCAACCATTCTTCCCATGCGGCCTCCCGGGGAAAGTTGATGAAGGTCAGGAGCAGGGAGGCGAACAGGAGCTTGTAGAAATCGGAGACGCCGCCCCGGACGAGGAACAGGCCCAGGCCGATGACGGCCGGTACCTCGCCCAGGACCAGGAACAGGATGCTCTCGCTCTGGAGCCGGCGCAGGGCGGTCGCGCCGTCCCCCCGGCCGTCGCTCCGGTCGAACCGGCGGCGCAGGACGAGGATGAGCAGGACGACGGCCGCGGCTGCGCCATACGCGGCGTAGCGGAGGGGCTGGCCTCCCGCGTCGGCGGCGAAGCCGCGGAAGGGCCTCAGGGCGGCCCGCAGGGCCACGACGAGTCCGAGGTACAGGGCGAGGCTCCCGATGAGGGCCGCCCCGACCATGACGGCGGGCCGGAGATGCCTCCGGAGCTCTTCCCGAGGGACCATGTCGACCTCCTGGAGCGGGAGCGGCCTCCGTGCCGGCCGCACGGCCCGCATTATATGAGAATCGGCTCTGCCTGGCAACCGCGCCGGCCGGGCTCAGTCGACGTAGAGCAGGAGGCCCTTGAGGTAGGCTGTCTCGGGATGGTAGACGCTGACGGGATGGTCGAAGGCCTGGCGGTGTGTCTGGAGGATGCGGACCCGGCGTCCCGCCTCGGCCGCCGCCTGGAAGACGACCTGCCTGAACAGCCCCTCGTCGACGAAGTGGGAGCAGGAGAAGGTCAGCACGAGCCCGGGCGCGCGGACGCGCTGCAGGGCCAGGCGGTTGATGTCCTTGTAGCCGCGGCAGGCGGCGACGACGTCGGTCCTCCTCTTGGCGAAGGCCGGCGGGTCGAGGACGATGAAATCGTGATCGAGGGCCGGCCCGCGCAGGAACTCGAAGACATCGGCCGTGTAAAAGGTCCCGGAACCCTCCGGGAGGCCGTTGAGCTCGAAATTCTCCCGGGCCAGGCCGATGGCCTGGGCCGAGGCGTCGACGGAGTCGGCCCGCACCGCCCCGCCGAGAAGGGCGCAGACGGAGAACGAACCGGTGTAGGAGAAGGCGTTGAGGACGCGGCGGCCCGGGGCGAAGCTCCGGACGAGCTTCCGGGACTCCCTCTGGTCGAGGTAGAAGCCGGTCTTCTGGCCCGAGGCCAGCCCGACCCAATAAGGGATGCCCTCCTCGAGGATGCGGACCTTGTCGACGGGCTCCCCCGCGAGCAGGGCCTCGGCGTCCGGGAGGCCTTCCTCGTGCCGGGCCGGCAGGGCCGACCGCTCGATGACGGAGCGCGGGCGGACGGCGGCCGTGAGCGCGTCGAGGACGAGCGGCTTCAGCCTCTCCATGCCGAGGGTCGCCACCTGGAGGACCAGGACGTCGTCGTAGAGGTCGGCGACCAGGCCCGGCAGGCCGTCGCCTTCGGCGTTGACGAGCCGGCGGGCGTTGGTCAGGCCCGGGTCGAACAGCTTGGCCCGCAGGGCCACGGCCCGCTCGACGGCCTCCCGGACGGCGGCCTCGGGCGGCTCGGCGCCGAAGCTGATCATCCGGCCGGCGATCGAGCTCTTCCGGTTGAAATAGCCGTGCCCGAGGAGGTCGCCGCCGGAGCCGCGGACGGGCAGGACCGCGCCGTCCTCGAAGTCGGGCAGGCTGCGGACCGCGCCCGAGAAGATCCAGTGGTGCTTGTTCCGGACGGCCTTGTCGCGCCCGGGCTTGAGGACGACGGCGTTCACGCGGGCCTCCCGGCCAGCCTCCGGACGACCGGGCGGTCGGGCTTCGAGAAGACGCTCTCGTCCATCTCGGCCGGGTCGAGCCAGCGGACCTCGTCGTGGTCGGTCAGTCGGAAGTCGTCGCCGAGGAGCTCCGTCCTGAAGACGACGAGCTCGAAGCTCGCGAGCTCCCCCTCGAACGGGACCGAGCAGAGCAGCTCGCCGACCCTGGCGCCGACGCCCATCTCCTCCTCGATCTCCCGGGCCAGGCCCTTCTCGGCCGACTCTCCCTCCTCGAGCTTCCCGCCGGGGAACTCCCAGAGGCCTCCCGCCACCAGGCCCGGCTTCCGCCTGGCTACGAGGACCTTGCCGTCCCTCTCGACGACCGCCGCCGCGACCTTCCTCGTCATGTCCACCCCATCTTAATGCACCGCCCCGCGCTTGGCAATACGCCG
>CAZFBC010000137.1:0-7105 GCA_964517245.1 uncultured Eubacteriales bacterium
CAGATCTCAGGGATGGGATTGGCCTCGGCGAAGACGATGGCGTCCTTGGCCATGGTCGCGACCCACTCGGGCTTGATGGTGCCGGGTCCGGGGGTGGAGGCGCTGACGAGGACGTCGGCGCCGGCGATGGCGTCCGGGATCCCCCCCTGCTTGCCCTTCGGGTTGGTCCGCAGGCACATGCTCCACTTTTCCTTGAAGTTCTTCTGGAGGTTATCCCGGTCGGCCCGGTCGCGGGACAGGATGCCCTTCGAGTCCACGAGGAGCATGTTGTCCCCGTTGGCCCCGGCCAGCATGATCTGGTGGGCGATGTTGATGCCCGAAGCGCCGGCCCCGACCATCGTGATCCTGACCTCGGCGATGTCCTTCTTGACGATCTTGAGAGCGTTGATCAGGCCGGCCACGGTGACGCAGGCCGTGCCCTGCTGGTCGTCGTGCCAGACCGGGATCTCGCACTTCTCGCGCAGCTCGTCGAGGATGCGGAAGCACTTGGGCTGGCTGATGTCCTCGAGGTTGTAGCCGCCGAAGGACGGCTGGAGGGCGCGGCAGATCTCGATGAGCTTGTCCGGGTCCTTCTCGTCGAGGCAGATGGGGAAGGCGTCGACGCCGCCCAGGTACTTGTAGAGGATCCCCTTGCCTTCCATGACCGGAAGTCCGGCCTCGGGACCGATGTCGCCCAGGCCGAGGACGCGGGTGCCGTCGCTGATGACGGCCACGGAATTCCACTTGTTGGTGTATTCGTAGGCCTTCTGCTTGTCGGCTTGGATCTCCTTGCAGACCGCGGCGACGCCGGGCGTGTACCAGATCGCGAAATCGTTGAAATCGCGGATCCGGCACTTCAGGGCCGTGCCCATCTTGCCCTTGTAGAACTTGTGGAGCCTCGGGGCGTCCAGGGAAGGCTGCTGCGCTTTTGCCAACAGCTCTTCGACGGTGAACTTCTTCATGATCGGATAACCTCCTGAAAAATGACGGATTCTCATCATAAAGACGCGGAGGGAGAAAGTCAACCGTTTTCCGGCCCTCCCATCGGGACGAATTCGATCTTTTCGCCGGCCCGGCGCAGCGTCCCGAACGGGTATCGCAGGTCGTGGGCGAAAGCCACGATCCAGCCCTCGGCCTCGGCCCGCGGAAGCAGGGCCTTCTTGGCGTTGTAGGTGTCGACGGGATAGAGGTCGTAGCTCATGATGTAGGGCAGGTCGATATGGGCCGCCGTCGGCACCGCGTCGGCCAGGTAGAAGAACGTCCGGCCGCCGGAAGTGACCCTGACGCCCTGGTGATGGGCCGTGTGCCCGGCGACGACGACCGCGTCGACGCCCTTGGCGAGAGGCGCGTCGCCTTCGACGAGCGAGAGCCTGTCGCCGTCCGCCAACGCCTTCAGCCGGGCGGGCGCGTAGCTCGGCTTGTCCCGGTCGACCGGATGGAGCGCCTGCTCCCACTCGCCCCGCTGGACGACGTAGCGGGCGTTGGGGAAGCCCGGCGCCCAGGTCCCGTCGGCCGTCCGGATGGTGTTCCCGCCGCAGTGGTCGAAGTGGAGGTGGCTGTTGACGACGAGGTCGACGTCGGCCGGGCCGAGGCCCATCTCCGCGAGCGCGCCGATGAGGCCGGGCTCCCGCTCGACCGAATAGAATTCGGCGTGCCGCCTGTCGACGTCGGGGCCGATCCCGGTGTCGAGGACGAGCGTCGCCTCCGGGGTCCGGACGAGGTAACAGTTGAGGCCCAGGGTGATCCTGTTCTCGGCGTCGGGCGTCGCCCTCTTGGACCAGAGGGTCCGGGGCACGACGCCGAACATGGCCCCGCCGTCGAGGCGGAACGTGCCGTCGAGGAGCCGGACGATCTCGACGTCGCCGATCGTGATCCTGTCTGAGGGAGCGATCATCGCAGCGTGTCCCCGGGCCTCAGGCGTTGAGGATGTGAAGGGCCCGGTTGTCGGCCTTGAGGGCGGCCTCGCCGATCGCTTCCGAGAGCGTCGGGTGGACATAGACGATGCCGTCCAGATCCTGGAGCGTCAGGCCCCTGGCCACGGCCATGGTCAGAACCGGCAGCATGTCCGAGGCGCCCGGAGCGAGGACGTGGGCCCCGACGACCTTGCCGTCGCCGTCGGCCAGGACCTTGACCAGGCCGTCGGTCGACTCCATGGTCATGGCCCGTCCGCTCGCCTGGAGCGGGAAGACGCCGATCCTGACCGCGATCCCCCCGGCGACGGCCTCTTCCTGGGTCAGGCCGACCGAGGCGAACTCCGGCTCGGTGAAGACGGCCGCCGGAAGGGCCGAGTAGTCGACCGTCCGGCTCAGGCCGCAGGCGTTCTCCACGGCGACGAGGGCGTCGTGGTAGGCCTTGTGGGCCAGGAGCTTCCCGCCGACGACGTCGCCGATGGCGTAGACGCCGGGGACGCCGGTCCGGAGGGCCGCGTCGACCTTGATGAAGCCGCGGTCCATGGCCAGGAACGGCTCCCCTTCGAAGAGGTCGGCCGTGTTGGGCTTGCGGCCGGCCGCGAGGAGGACCTTCTCGGCCCGATGCTCGAAGGGCGCGCCGGTCCTGAGACCGGCGCCCCGCAGGGTGACGCCGCCCTCGTCCACGGCGGCCTCGTCGATCCTCATCTCCGTATGGATCTTGAGGCCCTGTTTCTTGAGGGCCCGCTCGAGCCGCGTCACGGCCTCCCTGTCGGAGCCGGGCAGGATCTGAGGCAGGACCTCGAGCACGGTGACGTCCGTGCCCAGGCGCCTGTAGATCGAGCCCATCTCGAGGCCGATCGCCCCGGCGCCGACGACGAGCAGGCTCTTGGGGACCTCCGGGAGGGCCAGGGCCTCGGTGCTCGTGAGCACGGTCCGGCCGTCGGCCTTGAGGAACGGCAGGTCGGCCGCCCGGCTCCCCGTAGCCACGATGAGCGCGTCCGCTTCGAAGACCCTCTCCCCTTCCGCCGGCCCGACGACGACCGACCTCCCGGCCCGCAGCCGGCCCCGCGCCGCGACGATCTCGACCTTGCCCTTCCCGAGCAGGAACACGAGACCCTTGACGAGCTGGTCGACGACGGCCTGCCTACCCTGCTGGACCCTGGACCAGTTCAGGCGGATTTCGCCGACGGGCCCCTCGAGGGTCCTGGAGCCGGCGAGCTCCTTGAGGACCTTGGTCTGGTGCAGGAGATACTTGGTCGGGATGCAGCCGTAGTTGATGCAGGTCCCGCCGACGCGGTCCTCCTCGACGAGCGTGACGCTCTTCCCGAGCTGGGCCGCGCGCATGGCGGCGAGATAGCCGCCCGGGCCGCCGCCGACGATGACGATGTCCCTTTTCTCGGCCATGGTGCTTCCTTTCAAGCGGCCGCCGGCCTCCCTCCGGCCCCAGCCTTTTTTCCCAGGAACGTCTTCAGGAACAGCGCGATGACGCCCGCGGCGAGCGCCAGGAGGATGAGGTCCGCGGCGATCAGCACGGCGTTCCCCTTCCTGATGTATCCCGCGAGGAGGATGCCCAAAGACACGAGCGTAGTGACGACCATGAACACCGCGGGGACGAGCGTGAACCAGTTCCGCCGGCGGCGCAGCAGCAGCCAGGCCGACACGGTCAGGAGGGCCATCGCCGCCAGGAGCTGGTTGGCCGTGCCGAAGATGGGCCACAGCGTGTTGAAGGCGTTGGAATAGGCCAGGGCCCACATCAGGGCGACCGACAGGCCGGAGTTGAACCAGTAATGCCTGATGAGGCGGGGCACCTTCTTGAGGACGATCGACCACATCTCCTCGAAGAGATAGCGGTTGAGGCGGACGGCCGAGTCGAGCGTCGTGACGACGAAGCCCTCGACGAGCAGGATGCCGAAGACCGTTCCCAGGGCGACGGGGATGCCGAGCCCCATGTTGAAGAGCCGTCCCGCGGCCAGGGAGAACCCCAGGATGGGGTTGGACCGGACGGCCGGGTCGGCCGGCCAGACGATGGCCTTGTAGTCGGAGAAGGCCAGGACCGCGCCGAGGGCCAGGAGGACGCAGACCGCCAGGAGCGACTCGAGGAGCATGGCGTTGTAGCCGACCCGGCGGGCGTCGGTCTCCCGGGCCAGCTGCTTGCAGGTCGTGCCGCCGCCGACGAGCGCGTGGAAGCCCGAGATGGCCCCGCAGGCGATGGTGATGAACATCATCGGCCAGACGAGCCCCAGGTTCGCCGCCCCCTCGGCCAGGTTGAACCGCGGCATGGTCACCTCGAGCCCCTGGAAGCCGCAGCTGAAGAGCGACACGACCAGCAGGCCGATGCCGCCGTAGAGGATCTGGACGTTGATGAAGTCGCGGGGCTGGAGGACGAGCCAGACGGGGACGCCGGCGGCGAAGAGGACATAGACCGAGATGACGATCATCCAGGTCGTCGGGGCCATGGTCACGGGGAAGGAGATCCCCAGCAGGACCGAACCGACGCAGATCGCCGCGGCCAGGACATAGGCATAGGCGGCCCTCAGCTTCTTCTTGTACAGGAGGAAGCCGAGAAGGGGCGACATGAGCGTGATGAAGATGACCGAGGTCGAGGCGATGCCGCCGATCCGGCCCATGACGACGCCGTCGCGGACGACCGTCTTGAGGAAGGTCTCCCCTTCCCGGACCCCGATCTTGGCCAGCGGCCAGAGCGAGGTCAGCGAGATCGAGGTCGCGCTGAGGAACGAGGAGGTCACCAGCACGATCATGACCAGGGTGAAGGAGATGAACAGGTTGAAGCCGGCGCCGCCGAGCGTCCTGCGGGCGACCTCGGCCATGGACCGGCCGCCCTCGCGCATGCTGACGAAGAGCGTCGTGTAGTCGTGGACGGCCCCGATGAAGACGCCGCCGAGAACGACCCAGAGCCAGGCCGGGACGAAGCCGTAGAGGACGGCCATGGTCGGGCCGAGGATGGGCCCGGCGCCGGCGATGGTCGAGAAATGGTGGGCGAAGACGACGTAGCGCTTCGTCGGGACGTAATCCCGGCCGTCGCAGCGGGCGACCGCGGGAGTGACGCGCCCGGGCTCCTCCCCGAGGCTCCGGGCGATGGTGCGGGAATAGAGCCGCCCGGCGACGGCGAAGACGGCCGCGGCGGCGACGAGGACGACGAGGACGTTCATGGATCACTTCCCGGCGGGGATGCGGCCCCGCCCCGGACACGATTTATTAACACAGCCGGGAGAGAGAGTCAAAATCCCGCCGATTTGACAGGCCCGCTTCGAATCTGTAAAAAGATGTCGGCATCGCAGGATCGGAGCCCCCTATGCTGACGACACCGGAAAGGATCGTGTTGGCCGCGCTGATCGCGGCGACGGCGGCGGCCTTCTTCGCGCCCATCGTCCGCCGAGTCCGCATCGTCCTGGCCGGAGCGCCCGAGGACCGGTTCCGGGACCTCCTCGGGCGGTTCGGGCACGCCGCCGCCAGGGTCCTGTTCCAGCGCTGCACGCTGAGGGGCGAGCGCGTCTTCACCGGCCTGATGCACGCCGGCATCTTCTACGGCGCCCTGGCCTTCGACACCCTGACGGTCAACCACACGGTCGAGGGGTTCGTCGACGGTTTCTCCCTCTTCGGAAGCTCCGGCTTCGGCCTCCTCTTCTCGCTCGTCATCGACGTCGCCGCACTGGCGGTCATGGCCGGGGTCGTCTTCCTGGCCTTCCGCCGATTCGTCGTCCGGCCCGAGGCCTACGCCACGACCCCCGGCGATTCGGCCGTCATCTACCTCCTCATCACCCTGGCCACGGCGACCTTCCTCTATTTCGAGGGCTTCTCCGTCGCCCACCACCCCGAGACGGCCCGCTGGTCGTTCCTGGGGCCCTGGCTCGCGGGCCTGATCTCCCGGTCGGGCCTGGGCGCCGAAGCCGTCGCCTCGCACGTCAGGATCGCCTGGTGGGCCCACACCGCCGCCGTCTACGGGTTCATCGCCTACGTTCCCCACTCGAAGTACCTGCACATGTTCGCCGGCCCCCTGAACGTCTTCTTCCGGCGGTCGACGCCGAGCGGCGAGCTGGCGCCCCTCGACCTCGAGGGGTCCGAGGTCTTCGGCGTCGAGAAGCTCCCCGACCTCACCTGGAAGGACGGCCTCGACGCCTTCGCCTGCATGGAATGTGGCCGTTGCCAGGACGTCTGTCCGGCCTTCGCCTCGGGCAAGCCCCTCTCGCCCAAGACGATCGTGCTCAACCTGGAAAAGGCCCTGCTCGCCGGCGACAGGGCGCTGACGTCGGGCCGGCGGGACGACCTCCCGGATCTCGTCCCGGCGACCTTCACCGAGGGCGAGATCTGGACCTGCACCACCTGCGGCGCCTGCCAGAAGGTGTGCCCCGTCGAGATCGAGCACGTCCGCAAGATCGTCGGCGCCCGCCGCGGCCAGGTTCTGGCGCAGAGCCGGTTCCCCCCGGAGCTCAACGCCTTCTTCCGCAACACGGAGACGAACGCCAACCCCTGGGGCATCGGCTTCTCCAAGCGGGCCGAGTGGGGCGATCCGCTCGAAGTGCGGCACATCAAGGACGTACCCGGCGCCGAGATCCTCTTCTGGGTCGGCTGCATGGGCGCCTACGACGACGCCGGCCGGGGCGTGGCCGCCTCGCTCGTCAAGATCCTGCGCGCCGCCGGCATCCCCTTCGGCACGCTCGGGACCGAGGAGAAGTGCTGCGGCGATCCGGCCCGGCGCCTCGGCCACGAATACCTTTTCCAGAGCCTGGCCCGGGAGAACATCGCCCTCTTCCGGAAGTACGGCGTGAAGAGGATCGTCGCCATCTGCCCCCACGGGTACAACACGCTCAGGCACGAGTACCCGAGGCTCGACGCCGGGCTGCGGGCGATCGAGGTCGTCTCCCACGTCGAGCTCATCCACTCGCTCGTCGCCGCGGGAAGGATCGCGCTGATACCAAGGGCCGCGGAGACCTGGACGTTCCACGACCCCTGCTACCTCGGGCGGCACAACGGCCTGGTCGACGAGCCCCGCGCGGTGCTGGCCTCGGCCCTCGGATGCGGGCCGACGGAGCTCGGCCGCCGCGGCACGGACAGCTTTTGCTGCGGCGCCGGGGGCGGATTGATGTGGACGGAGGAGTCGCTCGGGACCCGGGTCAATCACCTGCGATCGGACGAGGTCGCCGCCTCGGGCGCGTCTCTCGCCGCGGCGGCCTGCCCCTTCTGCCTGACCATGCTCC
>CAZFBC010000138.1:0-7038 GCA_964517245.1 uncultured Eubacteriales bacterium
TTCGCGGTCCACGCGGGCGGCCTGGCCGTCGCCGCCCTCGTCCCCTTCGCCGGGGAGGGGATCGCCGCGGCCGACGCCGTCCGCGAGGTCCGGCCCGGCGTCTTCGAGTGGACGCGGACCTTCGACTACCGGGGCCAGGACCACGTCCGGCCCGTGCGCCTGACGATGGAGCTCGAGGCCCTCTTCGCGTCGCGCTACAGCCTCATCCCGGCCGTGTCGTACGACGGCAACGCCTGGGGGACCGGCCTCGAGCCCAAGGGCTTCGCCAAGGACGGGCGGCCGTGGACCTTCGCCTATCACCGGGCCTCGATCGCCGGCGCGACCTGCTCGGAGTCGGAGGCCTGGTCCGTGGCCCTCTTCAGCGAGCCCGGCCAGGTCCCCGGCGGATTCTCCTGCGCCCTCGAGCCGGGAAAGGACAGGACCGTCCACCGGCTCGTCTGGCCGGAGGAGGAGACCCCGCTGGTCTACAGCGGCCGCGACGCCTACCAGGACGCCTACCGGGGCGACCTGAGGATGTCGCGCGGGCAGACGATCGCGCTCCGGGCCTGGATCGTCGTCGCCCCGGTCGCGACGCCCCGGCACGGCTGGCACGCCCTCGTCGACGCGGCCTGGGCCCTCAACGCCAGGCCGGTCCGGCCGCGGTTCGAGCCCGAGGAGCTCTGGGAGCTCGGCGTCCAGTTCGCCGCCGACGAGCTCTGGGCCGAGGAGAAGGGCTTCAGCGGGTTCTCCATCGGGCTCCGCTGGGACCCGCAGGAGCGGGGCTGGGTCCAGCGGTGGAGCTGGAAGTACGAGATCGGCTGGGCCGGGCAGAACCTCTCCCTGGCCAACGCGATGCTGGCCGACCATCTCCTGTCGAAGGAGAAAGGCTCGCTCGAAAAGGGCGTCCGCTGCCTCGACACGTGGCTGCGGAACGCCCGCCTGAAGAACGGGCTCTTCCGCTGCCACTACGACTATATCATCGGCCTCGAAAAATCCGGGAACGAGGTCCAGGACGCCTGCAACCTCGGCCATGCCGCCCAGGGCTACTTCGAGGCCTACGACCTGGCGGCCCGGTGCGGGCTGAGGAAGCCGGAGTACCGGGCGGCCGCCCTCGGCGTCTGCGACTTCGCCCTCAAGGCCATGCGGGCCGACGGGCGCATCGGCAAGTCCTGGAGGAACGACGGCCGGGCCGTCGACCCGGAGGGGACGGTCGGCGCCTTCCTCATCCCGCCGCTGGTCACGGCCTTCCGGGCGACCCACAAGGCGGCCTATCTCGAGGCCGCGGAGAGGGCCTTCGCGTTCTACTACGGCGAGTTCGCGAAGAACGGCTTCACGACGGCCGGGGCGCTCGACACCCACTGCATCGACAAGGAGTCGGCGACGCCCCTGCTCAAGGCCGCGCTCGAGCTCCACGACGTCACGGGCAAGGAGTCGTACCTGCGGCGGGCCGAGGACGTCTCCTACTACCTGGCGACCTGGCAGTGGCACTACACCGTGCCCTACGCCGAGGGGACCGTCCTGCGCGAGCTCGGCTACGACACCTACGGCGGAACGGCGGTCTCGACCCAGCACCACCACCAGGACCCCTACGCGCTCGTCGTCGTCAACGACTGGATCAAGCTGGCCGCGCTGACCGGGAAGGCGATGTGGCGGGAGCGGGCCCTCGCGGCCTGGGCCAACGCGTCGATCGGCATCTCGAACGGCGACCTCGTCGTCATGGGCAAGACGCGGCCCTACGGCAGCCAGGACGAGGGCTTCCTCCACACGCGCTGGGTGCGGCCCTTCGCCGTGAGCGAGTGGCTCGTCGCCTGGCCCGCCGCCTTCCGCCTGGAGATCCTCCGCCAGAACCCGAACTGGTCCGCCTTCGACAAATAGCGGACCAAGAGCCGACGGGATGCGCATCAGGCTGGCTTACGGAAAAGAGGGGCTGCCGCTCGAGCTCGCCGACGCGCTCGACGTAACCGTCGTCGAGCCGGCGTTCGTCCCGGCCCTGCCCGACCCGGCGGCGGCGGTGCGGGCGGCGCTCGAGGAGCCGGTCGGATCGCCGCCCCTGCGCGATCTCGTCCGCCCGGGCATGCGCGTCGGCGTCGTCTTCAGCGACATCACCAGGCCCGCGCCCAATCCGCTCCTGCTCGGAGCCGTGCTCGAGGTCCTGGACGCGGTCCCCGGCGTCGAGGCCGTCCTCTTCAACGCCCTGGGCACGCACCGGCCTAACACCGAAGACGAGCTCAGGGCCATGGTCGGGGACGCGGTCTTCGAACGGCGCCGCATCGTCCAGAACGATTGCTTCGATCCCTCGACCCAGGTTTGTGTCGGCACGACCTCCATGGGCCACGAGACCTGGCTCAACGCCGAGCTCATGCGCTGCGACCTCAAGGTCCTGACCGGGTTCATCGAGCCGCATCTCTTCGCCGGCTTCTCGGGCGGCGGCAAGGCCGTCATGCCCGGGATGGCCGGCCAGAGGACGGTCCTCGGCAACCACGACGCGGGCATGGTCGGCCATCCGAAGGCCATCTGGGGCGTCACGCGCGGGAACCCGGTCTGGGAGGAAGTCCGCGAGGTCGCCGGCCAGGCCGGCCGCCTCTTCCTCCTCAACGTGACCCTCAACCGCGACAAGGCCGTGACCGCGGTCTTCGCCGGCGACCTCGACGCGGCCCACGCCGCCGGATGCGCGTTCGTCAAGCGCTCGGCCATGGTCGCCGTGCCGCGGCCGTTCGACATCGTCGTGACGACCAACTCCGGCTACCCCCTCGACATCAACCTCTACCAGTCCGTCAAGGGGATGCGGGCCGCCGACCAGATCGTCCGGCCGGGGGGCTCCATCGTCATCGCCTCGGCCTGCCGGGACGGCGTCCCGGAGCACGGGCTCTTCGGAAGGATCCTGCGGGAGTCGAAGAGCCCGGAGGACCTCCTGGCCAGGATCTCGGCGCCCGGCTTCCTCGAGCAGGACCAGTGGCAGGCCCACATCCAGGCGCTCGTCCAGCGGAAGGCCGACGTCTACGTCAGGTCCGACGGCCTCACGGACGACGAGATCCGGGCCGCGCACCTGAAGCCCAGCCCCCGCGTCGAAGACACCGTCGCGGACCTTCTCGCGAAATACGGCCGCGGCGCCTCGATCTGCGTCATGCCCGAAGGCCCCCAGACGATCCCGTATCTCGCGCCCGGCGGATGAGGGCCGCCGGGCCGACCGGCGCCTCAGCGGACGACGATCTCGTCGACGAAGACCCAGGACGGACCGCCGGCCGAGACGTGCCAGTCGGGCAGGCGCTTGGTCGCCTCGACGCGGAAGCGGACGAAGCGGACCCCGGACAGCCCGCCCGGGCCGGCCGCGGCCTCCGACCAGGAGAAGGCCCTGACGGTCTCCTCGCCCTCGTGGGTCTCGCGGTCGGCCGTCGCCCCGATCTCCCGGAAGATGAGGCCGTCCGTCGATACCGAGCAGTCGACGCGGTCGGGGTGGAGGATCCAGCTGCGGGGATCGGACAGGGTGCTCAGCGAGACCTCGCGGGCCGCGACCGGCCTGCCGAGGTCGACCGTCACCGTGAAGTCGACGCCCTCCCAGCCCAGCCAGTGGACCTTGAAGTCGGCCGCCCCCCGGACCCCGTCGGTCAGGACGGCCAGGTCGCCCCGGGCGTATTTCGACGCGGGCGGCGGGTCCGCCGCGACCGGCTTCCGGAAGGCCAGGTTGCCCCTGACCTGGACGTCGATGAACCTCCGGCTGGCCGCGACGTAGTCCTCGGGCGACAGCCCGGCTTCGTTGAGCGTCCGGACGCCGGCGGCCCGGCAGCGCGCGGCGAATTCCTCGAGCAGTCGCGCCATCGCCGGCCTGGCCTCGAAGCCGTCCCCCTTCTCCGCGTAGAACCCGCGCGGCCCGAACATGTCGTTCTTGCCGATCTCGAGCTTGGCGTACATGAGGGGGAGCCGGGCCGTCCGGACGCGGCCGAGGAGCACGGGGTCGCGGGCCACGGCGGACTCGGCCCCGTCGAAGAGCGCGTCGCAGGCCGCGACGTCGGCCGCGGAGAAGGCGCCGTCCGCGTGGGCGGCCGGCGGCTCGTAGATGTCGAGCTTCGCGCCGCTCCGCGCCAGCGCCGCGCGCAGGGTCTCGAGGTACCTCCGGACGAACGGGCCGGCCCGGCCGTAGTAGCCGTCGAGGAAATCGTCCATGACCGTTTCGACGTCCGTCTCCGGATCCCAGAGGAGGCGGGCCAGGAGGTAGGACTTGAGCTCGCTCATCTCGTGGCCGGGGCCGGTGTTGGTCTGCTGGAAATGCTTGCGGACCCCGTGGGCGTAGAAGAAGCGGATGTTGGGAGCGAGGACGTGGAGGTTCGGGAAGGGCGAGACGCTGTGCGAGAAGTTGACCGTGTAGTCCCAGAGATAGATGTTGCCGCAGATCCGGCTCCAGTCCTCGATGTCGCGGACGAACGAGGCGCTCGACGGGGCGTCGGCGATGGGCCGGCTGCGGTCGAGCTCGATCGTGCAGAGCATGACCTCGACGTTCGGGGCGGGCCGGACCCGGCGGGGCGCCGGCCGCGAGTACTGGTAGGCCAGGGTCGAGATCGTCTTGCCGGGGAAGAGCGCGGCGACGCGGTTGACGAAGCGGATGACGGGGCCGGCCGGGGAGCCCTCCTCCTCGATGACTTTCAGGCAGTCGGGGCACCGGCAGTAGGAGGGGTTGTCGTTCTGGCTGACCGACCAGATGGCCCGGTCCGGCTGGGCGGCCATCGCCTCGCGGAGCGCGGCGACGGCGATGTCGAAGACCTCGGGCCGCGTCAGGCAGGGCTGGTCGATGACGCGCTTGCCGTTCATCAGGGCGAAATATTCGGGGTGGGCGGCGAAATGGGCCTGCCAGGGGACGAGCTTCTGGAAGGTGTGGACGTAATAGCCCCTTCCGTAGAGGTCGCCGTGATGGTGGAGTCGCATCCAGTCGCGATAGTCGGGGTCGAGGGCGAACTCGCCGTGGACGATGCGGACCTCGTTCGCGGGGTTGCCGACCTCGAAGGCGCAGCCGATGGCCAGGTCGTCGAGCCGCGGGAAGACCTCGGCCGAGGGGCTGTAGCGGCGGCAGCCGAAATATTTCTCGAGCAGATGGACGACGCCGTGGACGGCGCCCCGGCCGCCCCCGGAGGCGATGTAGAGGTTCCCCGTGGACGTGGCCACGGCGAACCCGTCGCGCCGCAGCGACGGCAGCGCCGTGACGACGACCGGGGGCAGGTCTTCCCGGGGGAAGCCGATGGCCGCGACGCCGGGCACGGAGGGGCTGGCCGCGGTCCGGACGGGCAGGTCGACGCCGCTCATCTTCAGGATCGAGGTCCGCAGGATCTCGGCGGCCCGGCGCTCCGGCTCTCCCGCCGATTCCGGGATCTCGATGCGGGCCGCGGGCCGGCCGTGGTCGACGAACACGAAGGCCCGGCCGCAGGGGGTGAGCTGGACGGGGCGGAGGCCCGGCCGCGCGGACGGCGACGGCGCGCACGCCGCCGCGGCGGCGAGAGCCGCGGCGAGGGCCGCCGCGAATCCGGAGAGGCCGAACGCGGGCTTTCGGATCGGCTTGGAGCGCGGCCGCGTTGACATCACCGGCACTCTAGACCAAACCGCCTCCCGCCGTCAATCACGGGCTCGGGCGCGGCACTCGGCTCGCGCCGCCGTTATCTCCGGAATCGGTCGAGATACTCGGCCCGGACCCAGAAAACGTCCCGGCTTCCCTTCCGGGTCGAAGTGAAGAAGAAGTACTTCCCGTCGCGTGTGACGAATGGGCGGTTTTCGGAACCCGGGGAATTGACCTCCTCGCCCAGGTTCACCGGAGGGAGCCACCGCCCGTCTTCCCCCCTGAAGGAGACGTAGATGTCGTCCCTGCCGAATCCCCCCGGCTTGGTGGAACAGAACAGGAGATAGCTCTCGTCGGGCGCGACGAACGGGTCCCACTCCTGGAACTCCGTGTTCAGCGGCTCCAGGTTGACGGGTTCGGCGTAGGTCCCGGCCCTGAAGGCGCTCCTGTAGAGGTCCGATGCGCCCTTCCCGCCGGCCCGGCGGCTGAAGAAATACAGGGTCCCGTCGGTCGTATCGGAAGCGTAGCTCTCGAAGAACGGCGAGTTGACGGGCGGAGGGAGGGCGGTCCCTTCGCCCCAGCCCGCGGCCGTGACCTCGGCCCGCCAGATGTGGGAGGGCGGGCCGGATCCGGGGTCCGTCCTCACCTGGTAGAGCATCGTCCTGTCGTCGCTCGAGAAGACGAAATCCCCGTTGTGGACCATGGTCTCCCAGAAGGGGATCAGCGCCGGCTCCGACCAGGCGCCGTTCTCCAGGCGCATGATGTAGGTGTGACAGCGGCCGCCGCGGAACTTCTGGAAGAGGAACACGGTGCCGCCCAAGGCGAAGCCCGAGCTCCCTTCCTCCTCGTCCGTGGTGATGACCCCCGGCGCGAAGGGCCGCGGCGTCATCCCCGGCGGTTCTTGTCCCAGGTAAGGGCCTTCAAGACGGGGAAATCCTTGTCGGCCCGAAGCGCCGATCCCGACGGCCAGCGCGAACGTGACCAGGACCGCTGAGATCCGGGCTTTCCCCATGGGCGACCTCCGCGTCCTCATTTGACGAGGACGATCTCCTTCTGCGGCCGGCCCAGCCACTCGGCGCCGTCCTTGGTGACGACGACCATCTCCTCGATCGTGACGACGCCCCGGCCGGGCACGGTCAGGCGCGGCTCGATGGTGAAGACCATGCCGGCCTCGAGCTTCCGGAAGGGTTTCCGGGCGTACTTCTCCCAGGCGGGGCCGAGCAGGGCCGTGCCGTCGTGGGCGAAGCGGCCGACCTGGTGGCCGAGGGCATGCGGGAACTCGGCGTAGCCGGCGCCGACGACGATCGAGCGGGCCACGGCGTCGACGGCGCGGCCCTCGACCCCGGGCTTCATCGCCGCCCTGGCCTCCTCGACGGCCCGGACGATCGTCCGGAAGCCCGTCATGACGTCGTCGGGGGCGGCCGTCTCGCCGGGGGCGAGGACGTAGAAGGTCCGCTGCATGTCGGAGCAGTAGCCCTCGACCTTGACCCCGAAATCCATGTTGAGGACGTGGCCCGGCT
>CAZFBC010000139.1:0-6950 GCA_964517245.1 uncultured Eubacteriales bacterium
GGCCTGGGACTTGAACGCGACGACCCGGTCGGCCCGGGGGACGCCGACGACCGTCGCGATCGGCAGGCCGAACTTGAGGTTCCGCTCGAGGACAAGCAGCATGCCGACGAGCTGGCCGTTGATGTCGAGGAGAGGCCCGCCGCGGAACTGCTCCGGGACGGACAGCGAGACCTCGAGGATCTGGCCCGCGGCGCCGGCGTCGAGGGTCCGCCGGAACGTGCCCTCCGCGATGACCACCTGGCCGGACTCGTTGGAGCCGAGGGCGAACAGGCGGGCCCCCGCCTCGAGCCTGTCGACGGACCCGATGGGCAGGGCCTTGACCTTGCCCTTGAGCTTGAGGACGGCGATGTCGTGGGCCTTGTCGACCCCGAGGATGCCGTCGAACTTGACCTTCTTGCCCTTGATGTTGAGGCCCTCGACGTCGAACGCCTGGGAGACGGCGTGGTAGGCGGTGACGACGACGTCCTCGGACAGGGCGAAGCCCGATCCCTTGAGGATCTCCGCCTTGTCGGACCCGTAGCCGATGATCGTCACGACCCCCGATCCGGCCTGGCCCAGGATGTTGTTCGCCTCCTCGGTCTGGGCCGCGGCCCAGGCCGGGGCCAGGACGATCGCGCCGGCGAGAATCAGGCAAGCTTTGCGGAATCGGGTCATCGCGTCCTCCTCTCCGGAATTCTAGCGGACAGCGGCCTTCACTTAATTTACCCAAGGGGTCCCCGCCTGTCAATCGCAAATTCCCCCCAGGACCCCCGTGGCCCGCGGACGAAGGTCCCCGGCGGCCGGCCGGAGAGTGACATCGCGCGGCGAAAAACGCTACAATGGGCCCGTGCCGCCACTCGACGAGGCCCGGTCCGTACGGACGGTCTATCTCCTGACCGCGGCCGGGGCGCTCGTCTGGCTGGCCGCCGTCTTCGCCGCGCCATGGCTCGCGGGCCGCGGCGCGCCGGGCCCGGCGCGGTTCCTCTACGCCCTCTTCTCCCCCCTCTGCCATCAGATCCCCGAGCGGTGTTTCACCCTCGGCGGACGACCCCTGGCCGTCTGCGGGCGCTGCCTGGGCATTTATGTCGGGTTCGCCGCCGGGCTCGCCCTCTACCCTTTCGTCCGCGGGTTCTCCCGGCCGGTCCTGCCGAAGGCCCGGACCCTCGTCCTCATGACCGGCCCGATGGCCCTGGACGCCGCGGCCGGCATCGCCGGCCTCTGGTCGAGCCCGGGCGCTCTCCGCTTCGCCACGGGCTTCGTCTGGGGGACCCTCCTGCCGTTCTATTTCCTGGCCGGCGTCTTCGACCTCCTGGCGGCGCGGAAAGTCAGGGCTTCCGCCCGGGCACTTGAAAAGCCCGGCCCGGAAAAAGTAGAATAGGCCCCACTCTGAGAGGAGGGGACATGGACGAGCCGAAACGCGAGTATCTCCGACCCGCCCTCGTCGCCGGGGCCGTGGCCGGCCTTCTCTCGGGTCTGCCCTTTTTCGGGCTCTTCAACTGCGTCTGCTGCCTCTGGATCGTCGGCGGCGCCGCCTGGGCCGCGAAGATGCTCGCCGACAGGACCCCCGGCGCCCTCCTGAAACCGAGCGACGGGGCCATCGTCGGAGCCCTGACGGGCATCGTCGCCGCCGTCGTCCATGTGGTCCTCAGCTCCGTTCTCAAGCCCGACGTCGAGACGGCCCGCCGGGTCGTCGACTGGCTCTCGGGCCTCGGCCTCGAGCAGCCCTACGACATCGACGCCCTGCTCGAAAGGGGCGCGGGCTCTCTATCCCCGGCCTGGCTCCTCCTGGGCCTGTTCTTCTCGGCCGCCTTCTACGCCGTGGCGGGCGTCATCGGCGGCGTCATCGGCGTGTCCCGCTTCGGCCGGAAGGCGGCGCCCCCGGCCCCTCCCCTTTCTCCGCCCTCCCCCGACGTGCCGCCGCCCGCTCCCAGGGGGCCTAACGATGCGGCTTAAGACCAAGGTCATCGTCAATCCCGAGTCGAACCGGGGCCGGACGCGGAAGCGCTGGGCCGAGATCCGCGACGGCCTGAAGAGCATCATCCGCGAGTTCAAGGTCGATTTCACCGAGAAGCCGTCCCACGCGACGGACCTCGCCCGGGAGGCCATCAAGGACGGCACCGAGCTGGTCATCGGCGTCGGCGGCGACGGGACGATGAACGAGATCGCCAACGGCTTCTACGAGGGCCGCCGGATCATCAATCCGGAGGCCGCCATGGGCCTCGTGCCCTCGGGCACGGGCTGCGACCTGATCAAGAGCCTGAACATTCCCGTCGGGCTGAAGGGCGCCCTGCGGGTCATCGACGGCGCCCCCTCCGTGCGCATGGACGTCGGGCAAGTGCGCTTCCGCTCGAACGCCGGGACCGAGGAGGAGCGCTATTTCCTCAACGTCGCCGACTTCGGCCTCGGCGGCGAGGTCGTCCGCGAGGTCACGGAGCGCCGCCTCCAGCGGAGGGCCTCGTCCTACGTCCGGTGCCTGATCACGACCATGGCCCGCTACAAGAACAAGCGCGTCCGCATCCGGGTCGACGGCCGGGACCTGCCCGACGGCGAGTACCTCATCGGCGCCGTGGCCAACGGAAAGATCTTCGGCAAGGGCATGAAGGTCGCGCCCGACGCCCGCCTGGACGACGGCCTTTTCGACGCCGTGCTCGTCCGGGGCTTCCGTTTCTTCGAGTTCTGCCGCCACGGCTGGAAGCTGGCGAACGGCACCCACGTCACCCATCCGAAGGTCACGGTCGTCCGGGGCAGGACGATCGAGGCGTCGTCCCCCGGCGGCGAGGAGATCCTGCTCGAGCTCGACGGCGACCAGCTGGGCCGGCTGCCGGCGACGTTCGAGGTGGTCCCCCGCAACCTGCTCGTCAAGGCCTTCCTCCAGCCCGCGCGCTAGGGGCGGACGGCGCTACTTCTTCCGGACGTCGGCGGGGTCGTTGACCAGGACCGTCCGGCCGTGCTCGTCCTTGACCATGAAGGTGCGGTTCTTCGTCGACACCGTGCCCTTCTTGTAGCTCTTCATGATGCCGGCGATGTAGGCCTTGGTCTCCGGATAGGGCGGGATGCCGTTGAACTTCCTGACCGCCTCCTGGCCGGCGTTGTAGGCGGCCAGGACGAGGGCCGTCCGGCCCCTGTAGAGCCGGATGAGGTCCTGGAGGTAGCGGACGCCTCCCTCGATGTTCTGGGCCGGGTCGAAGACGTTCCCCACCCCGTACTGCCGGGCCGTGGCCGGCATCAGCTGCATCAGGCCCAGGGCCCCCGCCGAGGAGATGGCGAAGGCGTCGTAGTTCGACTCGGCCCGGATGACGACGTGGACGAGCTCGGGGTCGACGCGGTACTTGCCGGCCACCTTCCTGACGATGGGGTCGTACAGCCTGCGGAGGTCGGCCGCGGAGGCGGCCCACAGGCAGGGGCCGAGGGCCGCCAGGAGGAAAACCGTCAGAGCTCTCTTCGCGATGGTCATGTCCGGTCCGCGCACCATTCTGGCATCCCGCCGTCCCGCGGGCAATCCCCGCCGGCGGTGATTCCGGGGGTCATTCCGCCAGCCGCTCGACCAGGCCGGGGACGAGCCCGAGGGCCTCGTCCAGGCGCGCCGTGGCGCTTCCCCCCGACTGGGCGAAGTCGGGCCGCCCCCCTCCCCCGCCGCCGATGACCGGGGCGAGCTCCTTGATAAGGGCGCCGGCCTGGAGGCGGTCCGTCGCGTCCTTGGTCACGGACGCGACGATGAAGGCTTTGTCCCCGCTCACGCCGCCCAGGACGACGACGCCGGTCTTCAGCCGGCCCTTCAGGGCGTCGGCCGCGTCCCGGAGCTCGGCCATGGTCAGGCCGTCGAGCCTCTGGACGTGGACGCTGAGGCCCTTGACCGAGAGCGCGACCGCGGCCCGCCCCTCGGCGGACGCCCCGACCTCGACGGAGCCGGCCAGCATCTTCCGGCGCAGGTCCCGAACTTCCCTCTCGAGCTCGTCGACGCGGGCCTGCTGCTTGTCGACACGGGCCGAAATGTCCTTGCGCGAGACGCCCAGGCTCTTTTCGAGCCCGGCCAGGGCGTCCTCGAGCTCCCGAAGGTGGCGCAGGGCGCCCTCCCCGGTCACGGCCTCGATGCGGCGCATGCCGGCGGCGACGCTCGACTCGGACACGATCTTGAACAGGCCCAGCTCCCCCGTGGCCCGGACGTGGACCCCGCCGCAGAGCTCCTTGCTGAAGTCGCCGATCCCGACGACCCGGACGGTCTCGCCGTACTTCTCCTCGAAAATGGCCGTGGCCCCCTCGCGGAGGCCATCCTCGAGCGAGGTCACGCGGGTCTCGAGCGGGATGTCGGCCCGGATGCGGGCGTTGACGATGTCCTCGACCCGCCGGACTTCCTCGGGCGTCAGCGCCGCGAAGTGGCTGAAATCGAACCGCAGGCGCTCGGGCGAGACGAGGGAGCCGGCCTGCTTGACGTGGTCGCCGAGGACCTGCCGCAGGGCGGCGTGGAGGAGGTGGGTCGCGGTGTGGTTGTTCGACGTGGCCTGCCGGCGGACGAGGTCGGGCGCGGCGACGACGCGGTCGCTCTCGCGGAGCTCGCCGGCGAGGACCCTCACGGAGTGGACGACGACTTCGGGGGTGGCGTAGGTCACGTTGCCGACCAGGGCCGAAAAAGAGGGCCCCCGGAGCGTCCCCGTATCGCCGACCTGGCCGCCGGCCTCGACATAAAATGGCGTTTCCTCGAGGATGACCTCGCCTTCCTCCCCCGCGGCGAGCGCCGTCGCCCGTTGGCCGTCCTTGATCAGGGCGAGGACGAGGACGTCCGAAAGCTCGGCCGCCTCATGGACGCGGGTCCGGACCTTGAGGTTTTTGAACGCGTCGTAGGCCTGCATCTCCTTGCGCTTGGCCTCGCCCTTCCACGACATCCGGGCGCGCCTCTTCTGCTCCTCGAGCTCCCGGGCGAAGCCCTCTTCGTCGACGGACAGGCCCTTCTCCCGGGCCAGCTCCTGCGACAGGTCGAGCGGGAAGCCGAAGGTGTCGTAGAGCCTGAAGGCCTGCGCTCCCGGGAGGACGCTCGCCCCCTGCCGCCGGGTCTCCAGAACGGCCTGATCGAAAACGCGCAAGCCCGAGGACAGGGTGTTGGCGAAGCGCTCCTCCTCGGCCTGGCAGACCCTGGAGATGTGCTCGACCGAGGTCAAGAGCTCGGGGTAGGCGTCCTTCATGATGTCGGCCACGCGGCCGACCAGCTCGAAGAGGAAGGGCCTGTCGATACCGACGAGGTTCCCCTGCCGGAAGGCCCGCCGGATGAGCCGCCTCAGGACATAGCCCCGGCCGTCGTTGGCCGGCGAGACGCCGTCGCCGATGAGGAACGTCGCGGCCCGGACGTGGTCGGCGATGATGCGGACCGAGACGTCGCCCTCGTCGCCGGACGGGTACTCCCGCCGGGCCATCGCGCAGGCGGCCTCGATCAGGGGCATGAACAGGTCGGTGTCGAAGTTGCTCCGCTTGCCCTGGACGACGGCGGTCATCCGCTCGAGGCCCATGCCGGTGTCGATCGACGGCGACGGCAGCGGGCGCAGGACGCCGTCCCCGCCCTGGTCGAACTCCATGAAGACGAGGTTCCAGAGCTCGACGAAGCGGTCGCTGCCCTTCTCGATCAGGGCGAAGGGGTCGCCCGGCTCGATGTCGGCGCCGAGGTCGTAGTGGAGCTCGGAGCAGGGGCCGCAGGGCCCGGTGTCGCCCATGGCCCAGAAGTTGTCCTTCTTGCCGTAGCGGAAGATCCGGGCCTTCGGGACGCCCGCTTCCTCGGCCCAGAGCCGGAAGGCCTCGTCGTCGTCGAGGTAGACCGTGGCGTAGAGCCGCTCCGGGGGCAGTCCGTAGACGCGGGTGACGAGGTCCCAGGCGAAGGCCACAGCCTCCCGCTTGAAGTAGTCCCCGAAGGAGAAGTTGCCGAGCATCTCGAAGAAGGTGTGGTGCTTGGCCGTCCGGCCGACCGTCTCGAGGTCGTTGTGCTTGCCGCTGACCCGCATGCACTTCTGGACCGAGGCCGCCCGGGCGTAGCCCCGCTTCTCCAGCCCCAGGAAGACGTTCTTGAACTGGTTCATCCCGGCGTTGGTGAACAGGATGGTCGGGTCGTCCTTGGGCAGGAGCGGCGAGCTGCGGACCACCCGGTGGCCGCGCTCTTCGAAGTACTTGAGGAAGGTCTCGCGGACGCGCTGGGCCCTCATTTATGCTCTTCTTCAGGCCCCCCCTCGGCGCGTTCGACCTTGCTCATCCCCTTCTCCATCTCCTCGACGGCCATGTCGAGGGTCGACTGGATGCCCATGATGCGGAGCTTGAAGTTGTCGGGGTTGGAGGAGTACTTCATCCCCTGCTCGTAGGAGATGTAGCCGTCGCGGTAGAGCTGGTAGATGGACTGGTCGAAGGTCTGCATGCCGTACTGGGAGACGCCCGAGGTGATGGCGTCGCGGATGAGGCCCGTCTTGTCCTTGTCCGCGATGCACTCCTGGATGTAGGGGGTGGCGATCATGACCTCGACGGCCGGGACGCGGCCCTGGCCGTCCATCCGCGGGATGAGCCGCATGGAGATGATGGCCTTGAGGATCGAGGCCAGCTGGAGCCGGACCTGGCGCTGGTGGTGCGGGGCGAAGACGGAGATGATGCGGTTGATGCTCTCCGGGGCGTCCAGGGTGTGGAGCGTGCTCAGGACGAGGTGGCCCGTCTCGGCCGCGAGGAGGGCCGTGTCGATCGTGTCCAGGTCGCGCATCTCGCCGACCAGGATGACGTCGGGGTCCTCGCGGAGGCAGCCGCGCAGGCCGCGGGCGAAGCTGGTGACGTCCATCCCGACCTCGCGCTGGCTGACGGTGCTCTTCTTGTCCTTGTGGAGGTACTCGATGGGGTCCTCGATGGTGATGATGTTCTCCCGGCGGAAGGTGTTGATGTAGTCGATCATGGCCGCCAGGCTCGTCGTCTTGCCGCTCCCGGTCGTGCCCGTCACCAGGACGAGGCCCCTCTGG
>CAZFBC010000140.1:0-6947 GCA_964517245.1 uncultured Eubacteriales bacterium
GCGGCACGGGCTTCGACATCGTCCTCGTCAGCGGGGAGCCCTACGCCGACCATCCCCTGTCGCCGGTCGGGATGATCGCCCGCGTCCTCGACGCCGAAGGGTACAAGGTCGGCGTCATCGAGTGCCCGGACTGGAAGGGGAAGGACGACTTCCTGCGGCTCGGCCGGCCGCGCCTCTTCTTCGGCGTCACCTCGGGCTCGATCGACTCGATGCTCGTCAACTACACGCCGCTCAAGCGCGAGCGCGCCGTCGACCCGAACGCCCCGTTCGAGTCGCGCCTGCCCGACCGGGCCGTCATCGTCTACGCCAACCGCATCCGCGAGCTCCGCACGGGGGCGCCCATCGTCCTCGGCGGCATCGAGGCCTCGCTGCGCCGCATCGCCCACTACGACTACTGGGGCGACGACGTCCGCCGCTCCGTCCTTCTCGACGCGCGGGCCGACATCCTCGTCTACGGCCCGGGCGAGCTCCAGGCCGTCGAGATCGCCCGGCGCCTGGACCGCGGCGAGCCGCTCGACGGCATCCGCGGCACCTGCGTCGTCCGGCCCGAGCCGCCCGACGGCGCGCTCGTCGTCCCGTCCTTCGAGGAGGTCAAGGCCGACAAGGACAGGTTCGGCGAGGCCCAGAAGGCCCTCACGAACGGCAGGACGATCGCCCAGAAGCACGCCAACCGCTACGTCGTCCAGTACCCGGCCCCGGCCTACTCGACGGCCGACCTCGACCGGGCCTACGGCCTGCCCTTCACCCGGCGCATCCCCGACGGGTTCCCCGAGCTCGGCATGGCCCGGTTCTCGGTCCAGACCCACCGCGGCTGCGTGGGGCGCTGCTCGTTCTGCGCCCTCTCGCTCCACCAGGGCGACCGCATCGTCTCGCGGAGCGAGGCCTCCGTCCTCGAGGAGATCCGGCGGATGACGGAGCACCCGGAGTGGAAGGGCATCGTCGACGACCTCGGCGGCCCGACGGCCAACATGTACGGCTTGGACAAGGCGCCGGCCGAGGCGGCCCACCGCCGGCTCGTCCGCCTGATGCGCGCCGCCCGCAAGGTCCCCGGCGTCAAGAAGGTCTTCGTCCGCAGCGGCATCCGTTACGACCTGGCCGTCGGGAGCCCGGAGTACGTCAGGGAGCTCGTCCGCCACCACGTCTCGGGCCTGCTCAAGATCGCGCCCGAGCACGTCTCGGAGAGCGTGCTGAAGCTCATGAACAAGAGCGGCAGCCGGCGCCGCCTCGACGAGTTCCGGGCGATGTTCGCCGCCGAGGCCGCCGCGGCCGGCGGAGCCGGCCGGTCCCTCCACCTCAAGTACTACTTCATGGTCGCCCACCCCGGGACGACCGAGAAGGAGGCCCGCGAGCTGGCCGCCTACGTCCGGGCGCTCGAGCGAAGCGGGGAGAGGCCGGTCGAGGGCGTCCAGATCTTCACCCCGACGCCCATGACCCGCTCGACCTGCATGTATCACACGGGCCGGGACCCGATGACGGGCGAGAGTGTCTACGTCCCGCGCCCCTACGCCGAAAAGAAGGCCCAGAAGCGGATGCTGGACAGCGCGTCCGACGAGTGATCCCCGTCCCTGCTCATTATTTCGGGGCGACGGTCAGGGTCCCTTTCAGGCGGATGTCCCGCGACGAGCGCCCGATCATGATCTCGAACTCGCCCGGCTCGACGACCTGTCTCATGTTCGCGTCGAGGAGGGCGAGCGCCTCCGGGCCGAGGTCGAAGGACACCGTCGCGGACTCGCCCGGCCCGAGGACGACCTTGTGGAAGCCCTTCAGCTCGAGGACGGGCCGGACGACGCTCGCGAGCCTGTCGTGAACGTAGAGCTGGACGACCTCGGCGCCGGCCCTCGGCCCCGCGTTCGTCACGGTGCAGGCGACGCGGGCCGTCCCGCCGGGGGCGACGGTCGCCGGTTCGATCGCCAGGCCGCCGTAGCCGAACTCGGCGTAGCTCAGGCCGAACCCGAACGGGAAGAGCGGGTCGCCCGGGAGGTCCAGGTAGCCGTCGAACCTCCCCGTCGGCCGGTGATCGTAGACGAGCGGCAGCTGCCCGGCCGATAGCGGAAAAGTGACGGGCAGCCGGCCGGAGGGATCGGCGTCGCCCCACAGGACGTCGGCGACGGCCCCGCCGCCCTCCTCGCCGGGATACCAGGCCATCAGGACGGCGTCGGCGGCGTCCAGCCAGTCGCTCATCGCCACGGCGCTCCCGCCGTAGACGACCACGACCGTCGGTGTCCCGGTCGCCGCGACGCGCCGGATCATCTCGGCCTGCCGCCCGGGCAGGCGGATATCGGACCGGTCCCGGGCCTCGCCCTCCTCGATGCCGGCCGCGACGACGGCCAGGTCCGAGGCGCGGGCCAGCCGGACGGCCGCCTCGATCGCGTCCCCGCCCCCGCCCTCGCCGCCGCGGCCGTCCGTCCGCCCGCAGCCCTCGGCGTAGCGCACGGTCGCGCCCGCGCCGGCCCGCCCGCGGACGCCGTCGAGCAGGCCGACCCTGCGGGTCCCGGGTCCGCTGTACCCGCCGAGCCGCGCCTCGACGGCGTCCGGGCCGATGACGGCGATCGCCTTCGGGCCCGGGTCGCCGAGCGGCAGGAGGCCGCCCTCGTTCTTCAGCAGGACGAGCGACTCCCGGGCCGCCCTCCGGGCCAGCGCCCGATGCTCGGCCCGGCCGTTCTGCCGCTCCGCCTCGGCCGGGTCGACGTACGGGTCCTCGAACAGCCCCAGCTCCATCTTGGCCCGCAGCACCCGGCGCACGGCGTCGTCGATCCGGGGCCGGCCGACGTCCCCCTCGACGATCGCGCCCCGGAAAAGGTCCGCGTGCCCGATCTCGGTCTGGAAGACGACGTCGAGCCCGCTCTCCCAGGCCTGCCGTCCCGACTCGCGGTAGGAGTCCGCCGTCAGGTGCAGGCTGAAGCTGCCGCCGACCGAGCAGGCGTCCGAGATGACGAAGCCCCGGAACCCCCATTCCCCCTTCAGGATCTCCGTCAGCAGCCGCGGGTTCGCCGAGCAGGGGAGGCCGTCCCAGGAGTTGTAGGCGGTCATGATCGACCGCGCCCCGCCCTCGGCGATCGCGGCCAGGAAAGGCGGGAAGTCGACCTCGCGCAGATAGCGCTCGCCGTCGGCGACGGGATAGCTGTCGCGCCCCCCGGCCCCGACGTTGGCGACGAAGTGCTTGGGCGTCGCGACGACGCCGCGCTCCTCGAAGGCCCGGACGAAGGCGACGGCCATCCGGGAGGCGAGGTACGGGTCCTCGCCGTACGTCTCCTCGACCCGGCCCCAGCGGACGTCCCGGGCGATGTTGACGACCGGCGACAGGACCTGGCGGATGCCGCGGCTCCTCGTCTCGGCGGCGACGGCCCCCGCCACCTCGGCCATGAGGCCCTCGTCCCACGTCGCCGCGAGACCGATGGCCTGAGGGAACGCGGTCGCGCCCGGCGCGACGAGGCCGTGGAGGGCTTCCTCGAAGGGGACGACGGGGATGCCGAGCCGCGTTTCTCCGGCGAAGAACCTTTGGGCAGCGTTGAGCGTCTCGGCCGCCCCGCGCGCGTCCGCGTCGCCCCGGACCTGGAGCCCGAAGACGCCGTCCTTCCAGACCGGCCCGTCCCACCCGTCCCCGGCGGGCGCGCCGGGAACCATGAACAGCTGGCGGAACTTCTCCTCCGGCGTCATCCGGGCGAGAAGGTCCTCGACGCGGCGGTCGACCGGAAGGCCGGCGTCCCGGAACGGCGGCCGCCCGGCGTCGGACGGCTCCTTTCGGCCGCACGCCGGGAGCCCGAGGATCAAGGCCGCGATAAGGACCGCCGGCAGGGTCCGGGATGAGCTCATGACCGGATTCTAGGGCCGCGGCGGCGCCCCGTCAATCCCGGGTCCGGAAATTCGCGCGATATCTTGACAGGCGGTGCCGCTTCATATATGAATATATCTTCATATATTGATATCATGAACAAGTGTAAGTTCCCGTTGAGCATGCCCGAAGGGACCGGTCTCATGGCCTATCTCGAGAAGGGGGAGAGGGGAGGCGCCTCCGTCCCCCGGACCGGGGTCCGGGACATCCACACGCTCCGGGTCGAGGACGGCCGTCTCGCCGTCCCTCCCGGTCTCGAGAAGAGGCTCGGCCTCGACGCCGGCGCCGGCGTAGAAGTCGTATTCGACGGCGGCCGGGCCGAGATCCTGCCCAACATCCACAGCCTGAACCGCCTCTATATCGAGCCGACCTCTCGCTGCAACCTCGCCTGCCGGACCTGCATCCGCAACACGTGGGACGAGCCGATGGGCGATATGGACGCGGAGACCTTCGAGCGCCTCGCCGGCGGGCTCCGCCGCTTCCCCCACCTCGAGTCGGTCATGTTCGGCGGCTTCGGCGAGCCGACGGCCCATCCGCGGATTCTCGACATGGTCCGCGCCGTCAAGGCGCCCGGCCTGCGCGCCGAGATGACAACCAACGCGACGCTCCTCGACGACAACCTGATCGAGGGATTGTTGCGGGAACGTCTCGACATGCTCTGGATCTCTCTCGACGGGACGACCGAGGAGAGCTTCGATGCGATCCGGGCCGGAGCCAGCCTGAGCCGCGTCATGGAAAACGTTGAACGCCTGGCCCGGCGGAACGGCCGGGACGGGCATGAGATCGAGATCGGCATCGCCTTTGTCATCATGAAGACTAACCTTCAGGACGTCAAGCACCTCGACCGGCTGGCCCGCTCGGTCGGCGCCCGGCGGATCGTGGTCAGCCACGTCTTGCCTTACAGCGAGGCGATGGAAAAGGAAATGCTCTGCCTCCAGACGTTGACGCTCGAGACCTTCACCTTCGCCCCGGGCAAGACCGAGCTCAGCCTGCCGCGCATCGACGTCAATAACACGACCAAGGACATGCTCTTCAACCTGCTTCAGGGCTTCGAGAATCTGACCTTCATGGGCAATCGCATCGCCGTCGATGCGCGACGGTGCCGGTTCGTCCGCGATCGCACGGCCTTCGTCCGTTGGGATGGCAAGGTCAGCCCCTGCATGGGGCTTCTTCATTCCCACAAGACTTACCTCTACGGCCTGGAACGCCGGGTCAAGTCCCACACGTTCGGCGACGTCCACGCAGCCGAGTTCTTCGACATATGGAACTCGAAGGCCTACGCGGATTTCCGGGATAAGGTCAAAACCTTCGATTTCTCGCCTTGCCACGTTTGCGGCGGGTGTTCGCTCCTCGAAAACAACAGGGAAGACTGCTACGGCAACACTTTTCCGGCCTGCGGGGGATGCCTGTGGGCCCAGGGGATCATCCAATGCCCATGAAAGACATCGTCAGGATATTCAAGGCCCTGGCCGACCCGACCCGCCTGAGGATCGTGCTCCTCCTGCGGCAGCGCGAGTTGTGCGTCTGCGAGTTGATGTTCGTTCTCAAAATGGAGCAATCGCGGGTCTCCCATCACATGCGCGTCCTGCGCGACGCCGGCATCGCCGAGGACGTCCGGGACGGCCGATGGATCATCTACCGCGTCCCGGAAGGGGCGAGGGCGCTCCTCGAGGGACTGGTCTCGGGCGCGCTCCGGGAGCGCATCGAGGCCGCGGCCGAAGCGACGGGGGATGTCGAGAAGCTCGAGGCCTGCGTCCGCGAGAACGTCCGCGGCCGCGCCTGCGGGGACCAACCGCGAACGGGCGGTCAATGACTATGGACATGGACATAACCGGTTTCCTGTTGAAGCTCCTGCAGGGCGGTTTAGGCAACCTGGCCGCCTATCTGGCCGCTCACGTGCTGCTTTGCCTCGTCCCGGCGTTCTTCATCGCCGGGGCCATGACGGCCTTGATCCCCAAGGAATCGGTCACCCGGTTCCTGGGCCGGAACGCCCCGAAGTACGTCTCCTATCCGGCCGCCGCGCTGGCGGGCTCGGTCCTCTCGGTCTGCTCCTGTACGATCGTGCCGCTGTTCGCGGGCATCTACCGGAAGGGCGCGGGGCTCGGCCCGGCGATCACCTTCCTGTTCTTCGCTCCGGCGGCCAACATCCTGGCCCTGGTCTACACCGGCGGCCTGATCGGGACCGATCTGGCTTTCGCCCGGCTCTTCCTCTCGCTCATCTTCGGCATCAGCATCGGCATGATCATGGCCCTCATCTTCCGCCGTGCCGACGCGGCCCATGATGAGAAGGCCGATACGATGTTCGCGGGGAAAGCGACGCTGAAAAAGGCGTCGCTGGCCTTCCTTGTCATCCTGGTCGCCCTGCTTCTCTCGGGAACGCTCAAGATCGGCCTTTTGACGAACTCCTACGGGAAGATCACGCTGCCGATCGCCGGCCTCGACCGGTTCCAGGCGTTCCTGAGCCGGATCGTCCCGGTCGATGCCGCCAAGGGACAGGAGGGCGTCAGCGTTCAGGGAGCGATCCTCATCGGGCTGCTCTTCCTTATCGCGGCGGCGGCTTGGCGCGGGCTGGGGAAGGTCTCCGAGGGCTTCAACCGCTGGACCTGGATCTCGCTCGGCCTCGTCGTCCTGACGCTCCTCGTCGCCGCGGCCGGGATGACGGCGCACGCCGGCGGATTGGACATCCTGTTCACGGGCAAGATGTTCGGGGTCGTCTTGTCGGCGGTCCTGTTGGCCTTTATCGCCCGCAAGCGGCTGACGCCGGACGAGGTCCGCGACTTCCTCTGGGAATCCTGGCGGTTCATCAAGCAGATCTTCCCGCTGCTCGTCGTCGGCGTGTTCGCGGTCGGCATCCTCCGGGAGCTCATCCGTCCCGAGTGGATCAAGGCCCTGGCCGGACGGAACACGCTCTTGGGCAACATGGCCGGCGTCCTCTTCGGCGTATTCATGTACTTCCCGACGCTCGTCGAGGTCCCGATCGCCAAGATGTTCCTGAGCCTCGGGATGCACCGGGGCCCGCTCCTGGCTTATCTCATGGCCGACCCCGAGCTGAGCCTGCAGAGCATCCTCATGATCTCGGCCATCATCGGCAAGGCCAAGGCCTGGGTCTACGTCT
>CAZFBC010000141.1:0-6940 GCA_964517245.1 uncultured Eubacteriales bacterium
GGGACCTCTGGCTCAAGGTCGAGGCGGTCCGCCACGAGCTCCCGAACGTCCATCACTTCATCCTCATCGACGAGGAGGGGCCGCAGGGCGTCGTCAGCCTCTCGGAGGTCATGGCCCGGGGCCAGGTCCTGGCCGCCGCGGACTCGACGCTCTTCGAGAAGCGGGCCCTGGCCGTCAAGCCCGACGACCTGGCCTCCATCATCTACACCTCGGGCACGACCGGCGTCCCCAAGGGCGTCATGCTGACCCACGCCAACTTCGTCTCCAACTCCAAGGCCCTCGACCAGGTCACGGAATTCAGCGTCGAGGACACCATCCTGTCGTTCCTGCCGCTGTCCCACGTCCTGGAGCGGATGACGACCTTCTCGTTCCTCTATAAAGGCGCGACGATCGCCTACGCCGAGAGCATCGAGACGGTGGCCGAGAACCTGCTCGAGGTCCGGCCGACGATCATGATCAGCGTCCCCCGCCTCTTCGACAAGATCTACGCCAAGGTCATGGACAACGTCCTGACGCAGTCCCCGCTCAAGAGGAAGATCTTCTTCTGGGCCATCGGCGTCGGCAAGAAGTACGGGGCCCGCCGGATCCGCCACCAGCCCGTCTCCCGCTGGCTGGCCCTCCAGCGCGGCCTCGCCGCCAAGCTCGTCTACGGCAAGATCGTCGAGAAGACGGGCGGGCGGGTCCACTTCTTCGTCTCCGGCGGCGCCCCGCTGTCGGGCGACGTGGCCGAATTCTTCTACGCCATCGGCATCACCATCCTCGAAGGCTACGGGCTGACCGAGACGTCGCCGGTCCTGACCTGCAACACCTTCGACAGGATGAAGTTCGGCGCGGTCGGCCCGCCCGTCCCCGGGGTCGAGATCAAGGTCGCCCCGGACGGGGAGATCCTGGCCAAGGGCCCGAACGTCATGAAGGGCTACTACAAGAAGGAGCAGGAGACCCGCGAGGCCTTCGACGAGGACGGCTGGTTCAAGACGGGCGACATCGGCCATTTCGACGAGGAGGGCTTCCTCGTCATCACCGACCGGAAGAAGGACATCCTGATCACGGCCGGGGGCAAGAACGTCGCCCCGCAGCCCATCGAGAACCTGCTCAAGGCCAACCCCTACATCCAGAGCGCCGTCGTCGTCGGCGGGGGCCGGAAGTTCATCTCGGCCCTGATCGTGCCCGATTTCGGCAAGCTCGAGGCCTACGCCCGGGCGAGCGGCATTCCCTTCGGCAGCCGCAAGGAGCTCGTCGCGAGGGAGGAGATCACGAGCTTCATGCTGGCCGAGGTCAACCGGGCCACCCCCCACCTGGCCTCCTACGAACGGATCAAGAAGGTCGTCCTCGTCGACCGCGAGTTCGACGCCGACACGGAGCTGACGCCGTCGCTCAAGGTCAAGAGGCACATCGTCGAGAAGGCGTTCAAGCCCCTGATCGACCTCCTGTACAAGGAATAAATCCGGCCGCGCCGTGCGAAAAAACGGCCGGCCCAGCGTCTTTATTAACAGACGCCATGAGAGACGCTGCGGCCGGACCGGACAGGGGGGCCCCCGGCGGGGCCGGGCACAGGGACCGCCTGCGCGAGAAGTTCCTCAGGGGCGGCCTCGCGGCCTTCCTGGACTATGAGATCGTCGAGCTGCTCCTGACCCTCGGCACGCCCCGGCGGGACTGCAAGGCGCCGGCGCGCGAGGCCCTGCGGGAGTTCAAGACCTTCGGCGGCGTCCTCGAGGCCCGCCCGGAGGACCTCCAGCGCATCCCCGGCATCGGCGCCCGGAACGTCTTCGGGCTGAAGCTCGTCCACGAGGTCTCCCGCCGCTTCCTCAAGGACCGAATGATGAGCCGCCCGGTCTGCCACTCTTCCCGGGAGGTCTACGACTACCTCTGCCACGCCCTGCGCGACCTGAAGAGGGAGCGGTTCAAGGTCATCTTCCTCGACCCCAAGAACCAGGTCATCGAGGAGAAGACCCTGTTCGAGGGCACCGTGGACTCGAGCGCGGTCTATCCCCGCGAGGTCATCGGGGACGCCCTGCGCTACGAGGCCTCGGCCCTCATCTTCGCCCACAACCATCCCTCGGGCGACCCCGAGCCGTCCCTCTGCGACCGCGAGGTGACCCGCGACCTCGTCTTCGCCGCCCGGGTCGTCCAGATCAAGGTCCTCGACCACATCATCGTCGGCAACAACCGCTACTTCAGCTTCGCCGACCAGGGGCTCATCGACGACTACGACCTGATGTTCAACGGTTTTCCGAAATGACCGGGCGGGGGCGCGGCGGGAGGACGGAAAAGGATTGAAAGCCGGAGGCAATCCGGGTAAACTCATAGGGACCGGGGAGGGGACGATGGCGAGAAAAGACGTCGAGAAGGAGACAACCGACATGGTCAAGAAGGACACGGCCCGGGAGGCGGAATCGACGCGGGACGCCGAGGGCGACGAGAAGCAGACGTCCCGCCACAAGGCCATCGACGCCGCGCTCTCCCAGATCGAGAAGCAGTTCGGCAAGGGCACGATCATGAAGCTCGGCCAGAAGGGCGCCGCGGTGGCCGTCGAGGCCATCCCCACCGGCTCGATCTCCTTCGACCTGGCCCTGGGCATCGGCGGCTTCCCGCGCGGCCGGGTCATCGAGATCTACGGGCCGGAGGCGACCGGCAAGACCACCCTGGCCCTCCACGTCATCGCCGAAGCCCAGAAGCGCGGCGGCCAGGCGGCCTTCATCGACGCCGAGCACGCCCTCTCCCCGGAATACGCCGCCCGCATCGGCATCGACATCGACAACCTCCTCATCTCCCAGCCCGACTTCGGCGAGCAGGCCCTGGAGATCGCCGAGGTCCTCGTCCGCAGCGGCGCGGTCGACGTCATCGTCGTCGATTCCGTGGCCGCGCTCGTCCCCAAGGCCGAGCTCGAGGGCGAGATGGGCGACGCCCACATGGGCCTCCAGGCCCGGCTGATGTCCCAGGCCCTGCGCAAGCTGACGGCCATCGTCGCCCGGTCGAAGACCTGCTTCATCTTCATCAACCAGATCCGGGAGAAGATCGGCATCTTCATCGGCAACCCCGAGACGACGACGGGCGGCCGGGCCCTGAAGTTCTACGCCTCCCTGCGGATCGACGTCCGCAAGCTGGCCGTGATCAAGGACGGGGACAGCGTCGTCGGCAACCGGGCCAAGGTCAAGATCGTCAAGAACAAGATGGCCCCGCCCTTCCGCGAGGCCCAGTTCGACATCATCTTCGGCGAGGGCATCTCACGGGAGGGCGACCTCGTCGACATCGGCTTCGACACCGGCATCCTCGACAAGGCGGGGACCTGGTACTCCTACAAGGGCGAGCGCCTCGGCCAGGGACGGGAGAACGTCAAGAAGCTGTTCAAGGAGAACCGCGAGCTGGCCGGGCAGGTCGAAGCGGAGGTCCGGGCCAAAGTCGGCCTGGAGAAGGACGGGGAGGGCGGGAAGAAGGTTGCCTGAGCCCCCCCCCTTTTGGTAAGATTGAAGATGGAAAAGGGTCGCAACGTGCTCCGACGCCGGGACTTCATCAAGGCCGCGGGATTCGGGGGCGCCGCGTGGGCGGCGGCCCGGGCCCTCCCGGCGGCCGCGCGCGGGCCCGCCATCCCAAAGGAGGGACCGAACATGAACTATTCCCCCAAGGACTATGCCAAGCTGCTCGGCCTGCCCGGGTTCAGCGAGACGCTCCTGAAGAACCACTTCACGCTCTACCAGGGCTACGTGGCCAACACCAACAAGGTCCTCGACATCCTGGGCCTCATGGCCAAGGACGGCAAGACGGGGACGCCCGAGTACGCCGAGCTCAAGCGCCGCCTCGGCTGGGAGTTCAACGGCATGAGGCTCCACGAGCTCTATTTCGAGAACCTGGGCGGCAAGGAGCCCCTCGACCCGGCCGGGAAGCTCGGGCGCAGGATCGCGGAGCAGTACGGCGACGTCGATTCGTGGGAGAAGGACTTCCGGGCGACCGCCGCCATGCGGGGCATCGGCTGGGTCGTCCTCTACGAGGACCCCGCGAACGGGCGGCTGATGAACTTCTGGATCAACGAGCACGACGTCAGCCACCCCGCGGGATGCGTGCCGCTGCTCGTCCTCGACGTCTTCGAGCACGCCTTCATGATCGACTACGGCCTCAAGCGGGCCGACTACATCGCGGCCTTCTTCAAGAACATCGATTGGGCCGCCGTCGGATCGAGGCTCAAGTAGGGGCCCGGCCCTCCGCCCGGCGCGGCCGGGTGAGTTCATGGCCAGCGAAGCGATCAGGCCCGAGAGGGTCCGCCCGCTCAACGGCGAGAGGCCGGCCGGCCGCCCTCTCGTCGTCTACTGGATGCAGGCCGCCCAGCGGGCCCGGTCGAACCACGCCCTCGAATACGCCGTCGGCGCCGCCAACGGGCTCGGCAAGCCCCTGGTCGTCCTCTTCGCCCTGACCGAAGGCTACCCCGAGGCGAACGAGCGCCACTACGCCTTCATGCTCGAGGGCCTGAAGGAGACGCGGGCGCGGCTCCGCGGGCGGGGCATCCCCATGGTCGTCCGGAAGGGGGAGCCCGACCGGGAGATCGCCGCCTTCGGCCGCGACGCCGCCCTCGTCGTCGTGGACGACGGTTACGTCCGCGTCGAGAGGCGCTGGCGGGAGTCGGCGGCCGCGGCGCTCCGCTGCCCCCTCGTCGAGGTCGCGACCAACGTCGTCGTGCCGGTCGGAACGGCCTCGCCGAAGGAGGAGTACGCGGCGGCCACCCTGCGCCCGAAGATCCACCGCCTGCTCGACGCCTTCCTGACGCCGCTGCGGGAGACGCCCCTGCGGGCCCGGCCCGTCGAGCCGGACGCCGAGAGCTGGGACATCGACGACACGGACACCGCCCTGGCCCGCCTCGACATCGACCGGACGGTCGGCCGCGTCGCCGCGATCCGCGGCGGGACGTCCGAAGCGGAGAAGAGGCTCGGCGCCTTCGTCGCCCGGAAGCTCGCCGCCTACGCCGAGGACCGCGGCGACCCGACCATCGACGGGACGTCCGGGCTGAGCCCTTACCTCCACTTCGGGCAGATCTCGCCCCTCGCCGTGGCCCTGGCCGTCAGGAAGGGCCCGGCCTACGGACAGGCCCCCTTCCTCGAGGAGATCATCGTCCGTCGGGAGCTCGGCTTCAACTTCGTCCGCTACAACCGCGCCTACGACAGTTTCGAGGGACTGCCCGAATGGTGCCGCGCGACCCTCCTCGAGCGGGCCGGGGACCCGCGCCCCTACCTCTACTCGCGGGCCGAGCTGGAGGGGGCCGCCACCCACGACCCGTACTGGAACGCCGCTCAGCGGGAGATGGTCCTGACCGGCAGGATGCACAACTCCATGCGCATGTACTGGGCCAAGAAGATCCTGGAGTGGTCGGCCTCGCCGCGGGCGGCCTTCCGGACCGCCCTGGCCCTCAACAACGCCTACGAGCTCGACGGCCGCGACCCCAACTCCTTCGCCGGGGTCGCCTGGGCCTTCGGCAAGCACGACCGGCCCTGGGCCCGCCGGCCCGTGTTCGGGACCGTCCGGTACATGAACGACAAGGGCCTCCGGCGCAAGTTCGACGCCGACGGCTACGTCCGGATGATCGACGCGCTGGCGGCTTCCGCGGAGAAGGCTTCGGCGCCGTCTTGGATCCCGGGGCGGAGGCGGCGGCGGCCCTAGGACAGGCCCGGGGCGTCGCCGCCGATGCGGTAGCGGCGGATCTTGTGGTAGAGGGTCGAGCGCGAGATGGCCAGGATGCGCGACACCTCGGCCCGGTTGTCGTCGGTGATCTCGAGCAGGAAGCCGATGTAGTCCTTCTCGAGGGCCTTGAGGGTGGGGAATCCGGCGGGGTTGGCGTAGGCGCGGGCCTCGTCGAGCCCCAGGTAGCGCTGGAGATAGACGTTCATTCCCGTCACCCGGTTCAGCGGGTCCGCGCGCTCTGGATCAGCCGGAGGTTGTTGGCCACGACGTAGGAGAGCACGGCGTTGCTGGCGGTCGTCATGATCCAGGCGACGGTCCTGTTCCTCTTGAAGAGGGTCTTCATGCCCCAATAGGTCAGGGCCGTCGTCCCGGCCTTGATCGCGGCGAAGGCGGCGGGGCTCTTGACGAAGGGGGCCATCAGCGGGTTGGTCTCCGTCAGGCCGGGGTACTTGAGGGCCTCGCGCGTCGAGAAGTAGTCGGCCACGTTGAGCCCGACCATGACGAAGAGGTTGGCGTCGAAGAGGGCCTTGTCCGACCGCGGGGCCGGAATGAGCGCGGGCGGGCCCGCGGGGATGGCCAGCCGCGGCGCGGGGGCGGGCACGGACTCCTCGAAGAGAAGCTCCACGGGACCGGAGGCGGGCAGCGGATCGGAGGGCGCGGCCGACACGGAGGGGAACGTCGACGGGATGAGGAGCTCCCAGCCGGCGCCGGCGGCCGAGGCGGGGATCGCGGCGACGACGGCCGCGGTCAGGGCGACGAGGGCGAGCTTGGATTTCATGGGCACCATTCCTTCAATGTTTCAATCAACCATCTATAAGGCAAGAACGGTGCCAGGGCACTAAAACACGCATAAAAACAAATATAACAATGCTTTACGAAATCAGCGGGGTGTTCGACACGAAATACTAAATGTATATAAACAGAACACAATATATCGAATAAATTATATAACTAAATAATAATAAACAGTTAGAACGAATATTCTAAACAATGTACATATAAAGTACACTATTGATATTCATGAAAGCGCTTGGGGGGGCTCCCGAACGGGCGGTTCAAGCCGTCTTTATTCTTTTTTTCGGCGGCGAAGCCGGGCCGCCGTTCGCCCGGGCCAGGACGTCCTTGAGGTATTTCGCCGTGACGGAGCCCGGGCTCTGGGCCACCTTCTCCGGCGTCCCCTGGGCGACGACGCGCCCGCCGGCCTCGCCGCCCTCGGGCCCGAGGTCGATGACGTGGTCGGCGCATTTGACGACGTCCAGATTGTGCTCGATGACGA
>CAZFBC010000142.1:0-6927 GCA_964517245.1 uncultured Eubacteriales bacterium
AGTCGATCGGCACCGTCGAATCGGTCAAGTCGGTCTCGGACGTCTACACGCCGGTGCCCGGCGTCGTCGTCGCGGTCAACGAGGCCCTGGGCCAGGCGGCCGACCTCCTCAACAAGGACCCCCACGGGCAGGGCTGGATCGTCCGCATCAGGATCAAGGACAGGAAGGACCTCGAAGGCCTCCTCGAGGCCGGCGATTACGAGAAATTCCTGGAGGGCCTCGAACACTGAGGCCCGGCCGGCCCGACAGGGGACCACGCCCATGAGCTATCTCTCTCTCAGCGACAAGGACAGGAAGGAGATGCTGGCCAGGGTCGGCGTCGGCTCGCCCGGCGACCTGTTCTGCTGCATCCCCGAGGCGTTCCGGCTCAAGCGGGACCTCGACCTCCCCGCCGCCCAGCCGGAGATCGAGCTCGTCCGCACGATCGACGGGATCGGCGCCAGGAACGCCTACGGCGCGCACCTCTCGTTCCTCGGCGGCGGGGCCTACGAGCACTTCATCCCGACGGTCGTCGATTACCTGAGCTCGCGGGGCGAGTTCGTCAGCCCCTACACGCCCTACCAGCCCGAGGTCAGCCAGGGGACTCTCCAGGTCATCTTCGAGTTCCAGACCCTCGTCTGCCAGCTCGCCGGCCTCGACATCGCCAACGCCTCCCTCTATGACGGGTCGACGGGCGCCGCCGAGGCGGTCCTGATGGCCCAGCGGATCACGGGCCGGAACAAGGTCGTCCTGGCCCGCTCGCTCCACCCCCAGTACCGCGAGGTCGTCCGGACCTACATCAAGAACCTCGGCGTCGAAGCCGTCGAGGTCGGGTACGGGCCCGACGGCCGGGTCGACCGGGACGCGCTCGGCCGCCTCCTCGACGGCGCGACCGCGGCCCTCGTCTGCCAGTCGCCCAATTTCTTCGGCGTCGTCGAGGACCTGCAGGGCCTCTCGGACGCGGCCCACGCCGTCATGGCTCTCTCTGTGGCCGTCGTCGCCGAGGCCGTCTCCCTCGGCCTGCTCGAGGCGCCGGGCCGTCTCGGCGCCGACATCGTCACCGGCGAGGCCCAATCGCTGGGCATCCCCCTGAGCTTCGGCGGGCCCTACCTCGGCTTCATGGCCGCGAAGAAGGACTATCTGCGCCAGATGCCCGGCCGCGTCGCCGGGCAGACCGTCGACAGGGACGGCCGGCGGGGCTTCGTCCTGACCCTGTCCACGCGCGAACAGCACATCCGCCGCGAGCGGGCGACCTCGAACATCTGCACCAACCAGGCCCTCTGCGCCCTCCGGGCGACCATCTTCATGGAAACCCTGGGCAAGCAGGGGATGAGGGACCTCGCCCGGCTGAACGCCGCCAAGGCCGCTTACGCGGCCGAGAGGCTCGCCGCCGTGCCCGGAGTGAAGAGGCGGTTCACGGGCCCCGTCTTCAACGAGTTCGTCGTCGAGCTCCCCAAGCCCTGGCCGGCGGTCGACGCCGGGCTGAGAGCCAGGGGCCTCGTCGGCGGTTACGGCCTGGGGCCGGCCTATCCCGAGCTCGGCCAGGCCGCCCTGGTCTGCGTCACGGAGCTCCGGACCAAGGCCGACATCGACCGCCTGGCCCGGGCGCTCCAGGAGGTCCTGTCATGATCAAGGAGATCCGCGAACCCCTCGTTTTCGAGATCAGCGAGCCGGGCAAGCGGGCCTCGGAGCTGCCCGCCCTCGACGTCCCGGAGAAGACGGACCTCCTGGCCGGCGTCCCGCTGCGCCGCGAGATCGAGGATTTCCCCGAGGTCTCCGAGACCGAGGTGGTCCGGCACTTCACCCGCCTGTCCCAGAAGAACTACTGCGTCGACTTGGGCATCTACCCGCTCGGCTCGTGCACGATGAAGTACAATCCCAAGATCAACGAGCGGCTGTCCGCACATCCGGCCTTCGCCGGCTCGCACCCCCTCGCCTCCGAAGACCTCGTCCAGGGGAACCTGGAGGTGCTCAAGCGGCTCGAGCGCTATCTCTCGGAGATCGCCGGCATGGACGCCTTCACCCTCCAGCCGGCGGCCGGGGCCCACGGCGAGCTCACCGGCATGATGCTCATCCGGGCCGCCCTCGAGGCCCGGGGCGACGCCCGCAAGCACGTCCTCATCCCGGACTCGGCCCACGGCACGAACCCCTCCTCGGCCCACATCTGCGGCTACGCCGTCAAGGAGATCAAGTCCAACGAGAGCGGCACGATCGACCTCGCCGGGCTGGAGAGGGAGATGACGGGCGAGGTCGCCGCCCTCATGGTGACCAATCCCAACACGCTCGGCGTCTTCGAGCCCGACATCGGCCGCATCGCCGAGATCGTCCACGCCAAGGGCGGCTTCGTCTACATGGACGGGGCCAACATGAACGCCCTGACCGGGATCGTCCGGCCGGGCGACATGGGCGTCGACGTCCTCCACATCAACCTGCACAAGACCTTCTCGACCCCCCACGGCGGCGGCGGGCCCGGCTCGGGCCCCGTCGGCGTCAAGAAGGAGCTCGTCCCGTTCCTGCCGGTCCCGGTGATCGGGGAGAAGGACGGCCGCTACGTCCTCGACTTCGACCGGCCGCGGTCGATCGGCCGCGTCCGCGCCTGGTTCGGGCACTACGCCGTCGTCGTCCGGGCCCTGTGCTACATCCTGTCGCTCGGCCCCAAGGGCGTACGCGAGATCGCCGAATACGCCGTGCTCAACGCCAACTACATCCGCAAGTCGCTCGAGGGCGAGTTCCACCTCAAGTACACGACGCCGTCGATGCACGAGTGCGTCTTCTCGGACAGGATCCAGAAGGAGTTCGGCGTCACCAACCTCGACATCGCCAAGCGGCTCATCGACTACGGCGTCCACCCGCCGACGATGTCCTTCCCGCTCATCGTCCACGGCGCGTTGATGATCGAGCCGACCGAGACCGAGAGCCGGCGCGACCTCGACCAGTTCATCGAAGCCATGAAGGCCATCGCCCGGGAGGCCAGGGAGGATCCGGAGCTCCTCCGCGACGCCCCCCACGTCACCTACGTCCGCCGCCTCGACGAGGTCCGAGCGGCCAAGAACCCGGTCCTGCGCTGGGACAAGAAGGCCTGAGCGTGTCCGTCCAAGACCTCATCCTGGGCCTGCACCGGTTCTGGGCCGGCCAGGGCTGCTACCTGGCCCAGACCTACGACGTCGAGGTCGGCGCCGGCACGATGACGCCGGACACGTTCTTCCGCGTCCTCGACGACCGCCCCTGGCGGGTCGGCTACGTCCAGCCCTCGCGGCGCCCCGACGACGGCCGCTACGGCGAGAACCCCAACCGCGTCCAGAAGCACTTCCAGTACCAGGTCATCATGAAGCCCTCGCCGGCCGCGATCCAGGACATCTACGTCCGGAGCCTGCGGTCGCTCGGGGTCGTCCTCGAGGACCACGACCTCCGCTTCGACGAGGACAACTGGGAGTCGCCGACGATCGGGGCCTGGGGCGTCGGCTGGCAGGTCCTGCTCGACGGCCTCGAGATCACCCAGTTCACCTACTTCCAGCAGTGCGGCGGGATCGACCTCTCGCCGGTCCCGGTCGAGATCACCTACGGCCTCGAGCGGCTGGAGATGTTCCTCGAGGAGAAGGACGACATCTACGACCTCGACTGGTCGTCGGACGTCAGCTACCGCGACCTCCGCCTCCGCGAGGAGAAGGAGTTCTCCGAGTACAATTTCACGGCCGCCTCGGTCGCCATGCTCCGCCAGGCCTTCGGCGCCTGCCAGAAGGAGGCGGCCCGGCTCGTCGGCAGGGGCCTGCTCCTGCCGGCCTACGACATGTGCCTGAAGTGCTCCCACAACTTCAACCTTCTCGACTCCCGCGGGGCGATCAGCGTCACCGAAAGGGTCAAGATGATCTCGCAGATCCGGGCCCTGGTCAACGACATCGCCCGGAGATACGCCGGCGGCAAGGAAGGCGCCTGATGGAATTCCTTCTCGAACTGCTGACCGAGGAGCTCCCGGCCTCCCACGTCCGCTCCGCCCGCGAACAGCTCGAGGCGGGCTTCCGGAGGGAGCTGGGCGAGGCCCGCATCGCCGTCGCCTCGCTCGGGACGCTGGCCACGCCGCGTCGTCTCGTCGTCGCCGGCGACTTCGCCGAGGGCCAGGAGGACAGGGAAGAGCTGGTCACCGGTCCGCCCCTCGCCATCGCCCGGGCGGCCGACGGGACCCTCAGCCCGGCCGGCCGGGGTTTCGTCCGCTCCCAGGGCGTCGACGAGGGCCTGCTCGAGACCGTCCGGACCCCCAAGGGGGAATACCTCGGCTTCCGGCGCCGGGCCAAGGGAACGCCGACCTCCGAGATCCTCGCGGCGGCGGTGCCGCGCGTCCTCGGGTCGCTCACGTTCCCGAAGATGATGCGCTGGGCCGAGGGCCCGTTCCGCTTCTCCCGGCCCATCCACGGCCTGCTCTGCGTCTTCGGCGGAGCCGTCGTCCCGACCTCCTTCGAGGGCTTCGCGGCCACGGACACCACCTCGGGGCACAGGATCGCTTCGCCCGGCCCGGTCCGGGCCTCCGATCTCGCCTCCTACCGGGCCGGTCTCGAGAAGAGCTTCGTCGTCGTCGACCCCGCCGACAGGAAGCGCATGATCGTCGCCCAGATCGAGGCCGCCCTGGCCCCGCTCCAAGCCGAGATCCATCCGGACGCGGAGCTCCTCGACGACCTGACGCTCAACGTCGAGCACCCCCACGTCGTCTTCGGCTCCTTCCCGGAAGCCTACCTGAGCCTGCCCCTCGAGGTCCTCGCGACGGCCATGCGCGAGGGGCAGAAGCTCTTTTCCGTGGTCAAAGACAAGAGGCAGCTGCCCCACTTCCTCGGGGTCGCCGACGCCGCCGGGGACGCCAAGGGCCTCATCCGGCGCGGCAACGAGCGCGTCCTCAGGGCCCGTCTCGAGGACGCCCGGTTCTTCTGGGACCAGGACCGCAAGGTCTCCCTCAAGCAGCGCGCGGCCGGTCTGAAGAACGTCCTGTTCCAGGAGAAGCTCGGCAGCTACGAGGACAAGGTCCAGCGCCTGAAGAAGATCACGGCCTATCTCTGCGACAAGGTCGGCGCCGCCGGGATCAAGGCGGACGCCGTCGAGGCCGCGGCCCTGTGCAAAGCGGACCTCCTGACCGAGATGGTCAAGGAATTCTCCGGCCTCCAGGGCCGGATGGGCGGTCTCTACGCCAGGGAGGAAGGGGCCCCGGCGGCGGTCCACCAGGCGATCTACGAACACTACCAGCCGGGCAGCCTCGAGGACGCCTCTCCGGCCTCGATGGCGGGGGCGGTCCTGTCGATCGCGGACAAGATGGACTCGATCGTCGGAGCCATCGGCGTCGGGCTCCAGGTCAGCGGGTCGAGCGACCCGTTCGGCCTGCGCCGCAACGCCCACGGCGTCTGCAAGGTCATCCTCGACAGGAATCTGCGCTTTTCCTTCCCCCTGCTGCTCGACAGGGTCCTCGCCGCCCACGGCGACAAGCTCACGCTCGAACGGGCCGCGGTCAAGACGGCCTGCCTGGACTTCTTTGCCGGCCGGCTGAAGTTCATCCTGGAGAAGAAGGGGTTCCGCTACGACCTCGTCGGGGCCGCCCTCGGTCCGGGCCTCGACCGGATCGCCGACGTCCAGGCCCGGGTCGAGGCGCTCGACGCCCTCGGCTCCAGCCCCCAGTTCGAGCCGTTCATCCTCATGGCCAAGCGGATCAACAACATCCTCCGGGGCCTGCCGCCGGCCAAGGTCAATCCCGATCTCTTTGCCGAGAAGGAGGAGCGCGACCTCTTCTCGACGCTGACGATCATCCGCGACAACGCCCTGCCCATGATCGCCCGGGCCGACTTCGGCCGGGCCCAGGGCATTCTCTTCAAGCTCCAGCCGGTCCTCAACACCTTCTTCGACAAGGTGCTGGTCATGGCCGAGGACAGGAAGGTCCGTCAGAACCGCCTCGGGCTGCTCCAGTCCATCAACAGGCTGCTCCTGGAGATCGCGGACTACTCGCTCGTGGTCGTGGAGGGGGACCGGGCGGGCAAGCCCCGGGCGTCGCGCTAGGCCCCGAACTCGCTCGTCTTGCCGGGCGGGCCGCCGCCGGCCTCCGGCTCGACGAATTTCTGCTCGAGGGCGACGATCTTGGTCAGGGCCTGGGGGATGTTCTGGTCCTTCTCGAGCCCGTAGGGGTTGAACTGCACGCCCGCCTGGTATTTGTAGCTCTTGCCGGCGTTGAAGGTCGACCAGCGCACCCGGCCTCTGAGGTCGAGCGAGACCCGCTCGCCCGGGATCGACAGGCGGAGACAGACCCTGGACTTGAACTTCAGGGGCTTCTGGGTCAGGAAGCGCACGCCGCCGCGGCTGAGATCGAGCACCGGACAGAACTCCTCGTCGGTCCGGTCCTTGGAGGAGAAGAGCGTGACCTTGCCATAGGAGACCGTCGCTCCGGGGATCTTGAACCGCTGACAGAGCCGCCTTTCAATCCCCTTGTCGGCCATGGCCAACCTCCGTTCGTCCAGATCTTCGTTCCGGCCCGGGCCCATCGAAGCGGACCCTCTCTTGGCGAAGATATATCAGAGGCCGGGGGCCGAAGTCAAATCGGCCGGCCTCACTCCTTGAGGATGTCGCCCAGCGTCGGCACGAGGGTGACGGAGGCCCGGGCCGAGACCGAGGCGCCCGCGGCGGTCGTCCGGGAGTAGGCGAAGGCCAGGCTCCCGACCTTCTGGTAGGAAGGGGCGGAGGCGGCGAGCGGTTTTTTCGCCACCAGGTCCCTGATCGCCTGGTAGGCCAGGGCGACCGCGTCGAGGATGCTGACCGCATGGGCCATCGGGTCGTCCTTGGGCGGAGGCAGGTAGGGTTTCTGCCCGGGCATGCTGGGGCCTCCGAGCGGGAAGGAGAACGAAGCCGGCCGGGAGGCGATCTTGCGGCTCTTCAGGATGAGCTTGTTGTCGACGTAGAGCGAGATCTCGCCCTCCTCGATGGCCT
>CAZFBC010000143.1:0-4247 GCA_964517245.1 uncultured Eubacteriales bacterium
ATGGCCAACGACTGGCGGACCGACGACGTCATCGAGGAGTACGACGAGGTCGAGAGCCTCGTCCTCGAGGCGGCCCAGAAGCACGGCCTGGGCGACTACGTCGAGTTCGACGAGGAGACGAAAAAGGCCATCCCCTCGGGCGAGCTCGAGGAGAAGATGACCGAGACCGTCGACTTCTACAACGACAACTCCTTCTGGGACCAGCTCATCTACCGCATGGCCGACCGCGACTACGTCCGCAAGTTCGGCGAGGAGGCCCTCTCGGAGCTCTACACCGAGAAGGGCATGGAGCGCGAGCGGCCCCTCGTCGAGAAGTACGAGAAGGAGTTCAACGACAACGGCCTCGACCGCCTCGAGGTCCGCCGCGACAACTGAGCTCCCGCGCGGAGGCGTCGACCACGGGGATCGCCAGCAGGGCCATGCCCCGCCCCAGGCTCCCCGCGTCGGCGGGGCAAAAAAAAAGGGAGCGGCTGAACCAGCCGCTCCCTCGATGGAGCCTTGTCTGAAACCCCGGCTCTCCGGGGGTGGCGGGGCCTAGTAGCTCCGGCCGCCGCCGAAACCGCCGGACCGCGGGGAGTCCGTGCGCGGCTTGGCCTCGTTGACCTTGGCCGTCCGGCCTTTCATGTCCTTGCCGTTGACCATGGAGATGGCCTTCTCGGCCTGGCTCTTGTCCGGCATCTCGACGAACCCGAAGCCGCGGGATTCGCCGCTGAACTTGTCCTTGATGACGGCGGCCTTCGACACTTCGCCGAACGCCTGGAAGGCCTCTCTCAGGTCGTTCTCGTTGACGGTGCTGGACAGATTGCCAACATAGATGTTCATTCTCGTCTCCTTTCGACGATGGAAAGGCCCTCGCGGGCCTTCCCGGTAATTAAAGATGTTTGAACGTCATAAAGGAGAGGAGTGTGTGACCGATCAGGGCCTCAGGACCCTTCCTTTACTCATTCAGGTGTTGATAGCCGAGGTTTCCCTTTGCTTATGAACGGGACCATTATACCACGGTTTTCGGGGGAACGCCCGGAGCGACGGCCCGAATAGAACGTATCCCGCTGATTCCATTGATTCAGAAAATCTTCACGGGGCCTTCGGAAGGCCTGTTTTCGTTGACACGGCCGGGGGCCTCCGTGTAATCTGACGGCGGAGGGTCGTCATGAGCGATACGCGTCATCTCAAGCGCCGCGAGTTCTTGGCCCGGTCCTCGGCGGCCGTGGCGGCCGGATTGGCCGGCCACCTGGGCCGCCGGACGCTGTTCGCCGCCCAAGACGCGACGGAAGAGGCCGCCGCCAAGGTCGGGCGCCTGCCCCGCCGCAAGCTGGGCCCGAGCGGCCGGGAGGTGAGCGTCCTCATCGGGTCCGGGGACATGGCGGCCGCGGCCGCCGGGGCGGCCATCCTCTGCGGCGTCAATTACTGGCACAAGGCCAATGCCTGGGCCCGCGGCGGCGCGCCGGCGGCCGTCCTGAAGGACCGGGAGGCGCACTACTGCCAGGTCACGGTCGACAGGATCGGAGGCAACCACGAGGTCGGCCGGATCGACGAGGAGTCCCACTACGGGTTCGTCAAGGACGTCCTCGCCCGCACCGGGCTCCGCTATTTCGACGACATGCAGCTCCACTACGGCTACCACACCCGGGCGGAGGCCCGGACCGAGCGCGGCTTCGTCCGGGCCTTCGAGCGGCTGAAGAAGGAAGGGCTGGTCAGGCACCTCTGCCTGTCCCAGCACGGCTACGCGGGCAACGCCAGGGTGCCCGGCGGCGAGAGCGCCGCCGAGGTCCTGGGCGCCGTGGCCGAGGACGGGCTCCACGAACACGCCCAGATCATCTATTCCTACGGGCACGACCCGGAGACGAACGCGTTCCTGGCCGCCGCCCGCAAGAGGGACTTCGGCACGATCGCCATGAAGACCGCGAGAGGCCTGGGCCGGATGACCCAGGACGAGGCGTTCATGGGCAGCCTGCCGCGGGGGACGGCGCCTCATCACGCCCTGGCCCGCTGGCTGACCACGGAGACCGACCTCACCGCGGCCGTCATCCGGGTCCGCAACCTGGAGGAATTCGCCGAGACCTTCTCCGGGGCGGGGAAGCGCCTCCGCGACGGCGACTCCCGGGCGATCGCCATGATGACGGCCCGGGCCGACGCGACGGCCTGCCGCCTGTGCACCGCCTGCCAGCCCCACTGCCCGCAGCGCGTCCCCATCGCCGAGATCCTGCGCTTCGAGCGCTACGCCCTCGACGACGGAGACCGGCGGCGGGCGGGCGAGCTCTACCGGGGCCTCGGGCCCCGGGCCGGGGCCTGCGTCGGGTGCGGGACATGCGTGGCCCATTGCCCGCAGGGATTGGACATTCCCGCCAAGCTGGCCGCGGCCCGCTCGCTCCTGTCCGCGTGAAGCCATGGCGGATTGGTATTTCGTCCAGGGCATCCACCGATCGGGCACGACCATCCTGGGGACCTGGCTGCAGGAAACCGGGGTCTTCCGGACCTTGACCTTGGGGGACCTCCTCGACATCGCCGACGATCCCGTCCGCTCCACGGCGTTCGCCGTCGCCCTCGAGGGCGGGGAGGCCGACCTTCGGGAGCTGAAAGCGCTCCTCGGCCGGGCCACCCGGCAGTTCGACCGCATACGCGTGACCCGGGAGATGTTCGAGGAGTACTGCCACCTGACGATGAACGAGCCGCCCTTCAAGCGGGGCCTCGCGCTCTTCGCCGGCCGCGAGCCCTGGAAGCAGTTCCACCCGAGGCACGTCTTCAGGCTCGACCCGCGCAGCCTCGAGAGATTCCGGGCCCTCAGCCGGATCCTGGGCCAGGGGGACCCCCGGCCGCAGCTCTTCAAAAGCCCGTTCGACGTCTCCAATCCTTTCGTCTACGGGCTCCCCGCCAGGCACATCTTCGTCTTCCGGGAGCCCGTCGACGTCCTGGTGTCCATGATCCGGCAGGTCGACGAAAATTACCGCAGAAGGAACCCGTATGTCGCGGGGGTCAGCCGGTTCTACCGGGAGTCCTTCCAAAGCCGGTGGTACCGGGCGCTTTCCCGGCTGGGCACGACGCCGCTCGGCATTCGCGTCCTCGGCCGCCGGATCGTCACCGACCTCGAGGGACAGATGGACCTCATGGAGGGCCTCGGCCGGGACCGCTGCGTCTGCGTCGACTACGACTTCATGTGCCGGGACGAGGACGGGCCGCCTGAGGAAGGGCATCCCCACCGGGACCATGCGCTCAGGCACATCCTGGGCTCCTTCGGTCTCGAAACCGGAGGGATCGGGAACGTCCGTTCGAGGACGAAGCGGAGGGACAACCACATACCGCCCGCCGTCAAGGCCCTCCAGCCCCTCCTCGAGAGGCGCCTGGAGCGCTATCGCCGGAAGATGCACGAGGTCCGCCGGACCCTCGAACGGGAATTCCAGGAGGGCCGGGCCTTTGCCGGCTGAACCAACCCAAGGAGACGACCATGGCCAAGATCCAAGCTTACTGCGGGCTCGACTGCGGCGAGTGCGAGGCCTACATCGCCACGCAGGCCGGCGACCGGGCCGGGCTCGAGGCGACCGCGAAGAAGTGGGCCGAGCAGTACGGCGGGGCCGCGATCTCCGCCGACGCCTGCGTCTGCGACGGCTGTTCGGCCGGCCGGCGGACGAGCTCGGCCCACGCCGCGACCTGCGCGATCAGGGTCTGCGCGTCCGGCCGCGGCGTCGCGACCTGCGCCCACTGCGCGGACTACGGCTGCGCGACGCTCCAGTCGTTCTTCGCCTTCGCCCCCGTCCTCAAGGAGAAGCTCGAGGCCATCCGGAAAGAGCTCTAGGGCGGTCCGGCGGCTTTGACACGCCCGGCCATTTCGGCTACCTTACTAGCTCCACGTCCGCGACGAGCCAAGGAGGCCCCATGACCGCGTGCAAGATCTACTGGACGGAGACCGACGAGGCGCCGTACCTGGCGACCTACTCCCTGCTCCCGATCATCCGGGGCTTCACCAAGGGGACGGGCGTCGAGGTCGCCGTGAGCGACATCTCGCTCGCCGGCCGCCTCCTGGCCAGCTTCCCCGATTTCCTGACCGAGGCCCAGCGCGTCCCCGACAACCTGGCCTTCCTGGGCGAGCTGGCCCTCAAGCCCGAGGCCAACATCATCAAGCTTCCGAACATCAGCGCCTCGCTGCCGCAGCTCCTGGAGACCATCGAGGAGCTCCAGTCGCAGGGCTACAAGGTCCCCGACTATCCCGAGAGCCCCAAGACCGAGGCCGAGAAGGAGATCCAGGCCCGCTA
>CAZFBC010000143.1:4347-6851 GCA_964517245.1 uncultured Eubacteriales bacterium
ATGATGAAGGTCTCCGACCCCATCCTGTTCGGGCACGCCGTCTCGGTCTTCTACCAGGAGGCCCTGGACAAGCACGCCGCGGCGCTCCGGGAGGTCGGTTTCAACCCCAACAACGGCCTGGGCGACCTCTACGCCAAGATCCAGGCTTTGCCCGAGGCCAAGAGGGCCGAGATCGAGGCCGACGTCCAGGCCGTCTACGCCAAGCGGCCCCCGCTGGCCATGGTCGACTCGGACAAGGGGATCACCAACCTCCACGTCCCGAGCGACATCATCGTCGACGCCTCCATGCCCGTCGTCGTCCGCGAGTCGGGGCAGATGTGGGGCCCCGACGGCAAGCTCCACGAGACCAAGGCCATGATCCCCGACCGCTGCTACTCGACGATCTACAAGACGATCGTCGAGGACTGCCGGAAGAACGGCGCCTTCGACCGGGCCACCATGGGCAGCGTCCCCAACGTCGGGCTGATGGCCCAGCAGGCCGAGGAGTACGGCTCCCACCCGACGACCTTCGAGGTCCCCTTCGACGGGACGGTCCGCGTGATCGCGGCCGACGGCCGGGTCCTCATGGAGCACGCCGTCGAGGCCGGCGACGTCTGGCGGCTGAGCCGGGTCAAGGATATCCCCGTCCGGGACTGGATCAAGCTGGCCGTCAGGAGGGCCCGGGCCACGGGCGCCCCGGCCGTGTTCTGGCTCGACCGCGCCCGGGCCCACGATACCCAGGTCATCGCCAAGGTCGAGACGTATCTCAAGGACCACGACACCCAGGGCCTCGAGATCAGGATCATGGCCCCGATCGAGGCCATGACGTACTCGCTCGAGCGGGTCCGCAAGGGCCTGGACGCCATCTCGGTGACGGGCAACGTCCTGCGCGATTACCTCACGGACCTCTTCCCGATCCTCGAGATCGGCACGAGCGCCTACATGCTGTCCATCGTGCCGCTGCTCGCCGGCGGCGGGCTGTTCGAGACGGGCGCGGGCGGCTCGGCCCCCAAGCACGTCCAGCAGTTCGAGAAGGAGAACTACCTGCGCTGGGATTCGCTGGGCGAGTTCTCGGCCTTCGCCGCCTCGCTCGAGCACTTGAGCGCCGCGTTCAAGAACGCCAAGGCCCAGGTGCTGGCCGAGACGCTCGATACGGCCATCGGCAAGTTCCTGGACAACGGCAAGTCGCCGGCCCGCAAGGTCGGCCAGATCGACAACCGGGGCAGCCACTTCTACCTGGCCCTCTACTGGGCCGAGGCCCTGGCCGCCCAGGACAAGGACCCGGAGCTCAAGGCCAGGTTCGCGCCGGTCGCCAAGGCCCTCGGCGAGAACGAGAGCGGGATCGCGGCCGACCTGCTCGCCGTCCAGGCCAGGCCCGTGGACATGGGCGGCTACTACCATCCCGACAAGGCCAAGCTCACGGCGGCCATGAGGCCGTGCCCGACCCTGAACGCGATCATCGACGCGCTCTGAGGCGCGACGGTCCAGCCCGGCGAATATCCGCCGGGCCCTCGACCCGGTCGCGAGCCGCCGCGCCGACAGGCCTCGCATTCGGCCGGGCTTCGAGCGGAGGCGCGAAGGGGGGACGGGGAGGATATCGGTATGGGCGCAGATGATCGTAAAGATGATCTCTGCGATATTCTCGAAGAATTCCGCTGATCCGATATTATCGCGCCGCCGGATATCCGTCCTTTACGGCAGGAAGTAGTCCTGTTTTAGAAGAAAGACCGTGCCCCCCGGCGAACCCCGGGGTCCGGGATGCCGGGTCCCCGTTCAAGCCCCGGTCGCCGGAGACTCCGGGCCCCCGACGGGGACCTCCCCCTCCCGGCGGGAATTCCGCCGGTGCACCGCGCAGATGATACCGGCCGCGGTCAGAAGAGCCAGGGCCAGCCCTCCGGCCACCCACCAGGGGTTCTCCTTGACGAAGTCCGCCGGGCCCGTCACCAGGGCCTTCTTGAGGTGGGAATACTTGTCCGAGATGAAATCCTGCATGTCTTCCCTTTTTTCCTTGGCCGCGGCATTGAGAAGCTCCACGGCTGCGACGATCTTTGCGTCCATGACCAGGCTCCTATAGACTACGATTCGGCCCGTACTTCGGACCCTCTCTCATGACCTATGCAATCCCCGTGCCAAGCCTTTCGGGGAATGCACAAGTCAGATCCGGAGTGGCACGAAGATTGCTATGTTTTAAAAGTGGGCCGGGTCGATGCCGGTAGTGATGCGCCCCGAAAGGCGCGGGCGAAAACGATCGTGAGGTATCAAGGAGGCCAGAATGACGACATCGGGCTTTTTACGCGGGGTGCTGCTGGGTTTGATCGCCGGGCTTCTCGTCGCCCCCCGTTCCGGGAAGGAAACGCGCGAGAACATCAAGAAGTACTACGAGGAGATCTCCGACCGGATCTCGGAGGAACTGTCCCGCTTGAAGGATATCACCAAGGAGACCTATGCTCAGGTCGTCGGCAGCGTCGTTCATGGCTTCGTGGAGGCCAAGAAGATCACGTCCTACGAAGCCGCCGAAATCAAGG
>CAZFBC010000144.1:0-5593 GCA_964517245.1 uncultured Eubacteriales bacterium
CGAAGCCGGCCTGGGGGTCGTTGACCTTGGAGTCGCTCAGGGCCATGTAGGCGTGTGTGGGAAGGTTCAGGAACTTGCCGATCTGGGCGTACGAGGCGTCGATCATCATGGTCTCGATCGCGCCCATCGGGGTCGTCCCCTTGCGCATGTCGAAGCTCGACGGGGAGCCGCCGAAGATGACCGGCGCGCCGCGGCGGGCGACCTGGCAGATGACCAGGCCGCAGAGGTTCTCGGCCACGTGCTGGACGAGGGTCCCGGCGATGGTGGCCGGAGAGGTCGCGCCCGTCATGCCCATCGAGATGAGCTCGGACGGGATGCCGGCCCGGGCGGCGTCGACGAGGCTCTGGGCGGTCAGGCTGCTCCACTTCAGGGGAGGGGAGGGGCAGGCGTCGAAGATGGCCAGCGGCTTCCGCCGGAGCGCGTCCTCGCCGCCGCGGACCGCGGCCAGGAGGTCCTTCATCGGGCGGAAGCCCTCGACCCGGAAGGTCCCGGTGACGAAGGGCTTCGCCGCGAGGTGCAGGCCGACGTAGAGGCGGTAGGCGTCGGAGATCGCGGCCGGGACGTCGGAGGCGATGAGCCCGGTGCTCTGGAAATGGATGTGCTCCAGGGTCTCGACGAGCTTGACGAACGCGACGAGGTCCGCCGTCACCGCCTTGCGCTCCTCCAGCGTCCCGGGGTCGAGGATCGTCACGGCCGCGGATCCGGGGTCGAAATGGACCTCGTCCCCGCCGACGACGAAGGCCTTGTCCCCCGAGCGGTCGTAGAGGGTGACCGTCGCCGGCGTCGAGGCCAGGCAGTCCTCGACGAGCCTCCGGCCGGGCCGGACGGTCTGCGTCGCCGCTTCGACCGAGGCCCCGGCGCCGGCGAGCAGGCGCAGGGCCTCGGCGTTCTCGACCATGACCCCGTGGCGCTCCAGAAGGGTGAGCGCCTCGTCGACGATCTTCTCCACGAGCTCCCGGCTCAGGAGCTCGATCTTCGGTCTCTGTGTCGCGATCATGTCCGTCCTCCCCCCTCAGGGCCGGCCCGCCAGCGACTTGGCCAGCCTCACGGCCGCGTCGGCGTTCTCGGCGTTGCCGTCCGCGCCGATCTCCTCGGCCCACCTGCGGCTGGCCGGCGCCCCGCCGACGAGGACCTTGTACTTGTCGCGCAGGCCCCGGTCGCGGAGCATCCCGATGAGCCGCCGCTGGTTGGTCATCGTGGTCGTCAGGAGCGCCGACAGGCAGATCAGGCCCGCGCCGACCTCCTCGGCCCGCTCGACGAACCGTTCGAGCTTGACGTCGGCCCCGAGGTCGAAGACCTCGAAGCCGCCGGCCTGGAGCATCGAGGCGACGAGGTTCTTGCCGATGTCGTGGATGTCGCCTTCGACCGTGCCGATGACGACCTTGCCGCCCATCCGGGAACCGAGGTCCTTGCGGTTGAGCTCCGGCTCGAGGACGGCCATGGCCGCCTTCATCGCCTCGGCGCTGGAGATGAGCTCCGGCAGGAAGTACTCGCCTTGCTCCCAGAGCTCCCCGACCTTCTGGATGCCCGGGACATAGCCCCGCTCGACGACCTCGAGCAGGTCCAGCCCGGACCGGACCGCTTCGCCGGCCAGCGCGGCCGCGGCCTCCCGGTCCCCGGCGACGATGGCCTCGCTCATACTGGTCAAAAGCGCGTTCTCGGTCATGGCCGACCCTCCTGGATGATCCGGGCCATGGCCCGGATGAAATCGGGATTCGTCCCGCAGCACCCGCCGACGAACCCGGCGCCGGCCCGGACGATGCCGGGGACGTGACGGACGTAATCCTCGAGCGTCTGGGCGTGGCCGACGCTGCCGTCGTCCCGGACGAACGGCTGGCCGGCGTTGGCCTGGGCGAGGAGAGGCAGGGAGGTGGCGGCCCTGAGGGCGGCGACGCACCCGGCCATCTCGGCGCTCGTCAGGGTGCAGTTGGCCCCCGCCGCGTCGGCTCCCGCCGCGGTCAGCGCCGCGGCCGTCTTGGCCGCGGAATCGCCCATGACCGTGAAATAACCCCTGGGGAAGACACTGAAGGTCATCGTGACGAAAACGGGCAGGGGGGAGACGCTCCGCACGCCCCTGAGGGCGGCCAGGGCCTCCCTCAGGTCGTACTGGGTCTCAATGAGGAACACGTCGACGCCGCCGTCGGCCAGGCCGCGGGCCTGTTCGGCGTAGGCGGCCGTGAGCTCCTCCACGGTCAATGGCCCCTGGGGCTTGAGGAATTTCCCCGCCGGCCCCAAGCTCCCGGCGACGAAACGGCCGGCGGGCGCGGCCCCGCGGGCCAGCCGGGCCGCGGCGAGGTTCAGCTCGTAGGCCCTGGCCTCGAGTCCGTGCGCGGCCAGCCGGACGGGCGTCCCGCCGAAGCTGTTGGTCGAGACGACGTCGGCGCCCGCGGCGAAGTAGGCCGCGTGGATCTGCGCGACGGCCTCGGGCCTCTCGACGTTCCAGAGCTCGGGCACGCCGCCCTTGGCCAGGCCCCGGGCCATGAGCTCGGTCCCCATGGCGCCGTCGAACAGGACGGTCCGGTCCCGGCCGAGATCGAGCAGGGACGCGCTCACCGCTCTCCCTCCGGGAACCTGTCGAACGCGAGGGCCCGGACGAACTCGTCCTGTAAATCAGGCCGGGTGGCCAGGGAGACGTGGGCGATCCTCGCGGCCAAGCCCTCGGCCGCGGCCCGGTCCGGTCGCGAGAGGAGCAGGAGCCTGGCCCCGGCCAGGGAGGCGTTGCCGATGAAGGCGAGCTTCGGCGCGGGGAGGTCGGGCAGCAGCCCCAGGGACACCGCGTTGGCGATGTCGAGCGAGCTGCCGAAGGCCCCGGCGATGAGGACCCGGTCGAGGTCCCCGACCGCGAGGCGGCACTCGCGGAGCATGAGCTTGACGCCGCCGCGCACCGCGGCCACGGCCAGCTGGACATCGCGGACGTCCTGCTGGGTGAGGGCCAGCCGGTCGGTCAGCCGGATCCTCTTCTCCGGGCCGAGGATCCGGCCGTCGCGGCCGAGGATGCCGCGGGCGATGGAGGCGGCCAGGACGTCGACGAGCCCGGTACCGCAGACGCCCTGGGGAGGGAGGTCGTCGATCGTCCGGAGCTTGAAACCGTTGTCCCACTCGGCCCGGTGGATGGCCCCGGGAACGGCCAGCATGCCGCAGCTGATGGACATGCCTTCGAACGCCGGGCCGGCGGCGGTCGACGTGGCGACGAGCTCGGTCCCTTTCTTGAGAACGATCTCGCCGTTGGTCCCGAGGTCGATGAACAGCGCGTTCCCCGGCCCGTCGGCGAAGCCCGAGGCGGCCAGCCCGGCGGTGATGTCCCCGCCGACGAAGCTCTTGACGTTGGGCGCGACGTAGATCCGGGCCTGGGGATGGAAGGCGAAGCCGAGCTCCGCGGCGGCCAGCGGCGGCAGGGACGAGAAGACCGCGTGAAAGGGGGCCAGGGCCAGCGAATCGACGGCCACCCCGCAGAGGATGTGGTTCATCGCGGTGTTGCCGGCGACGACGGCTTCATAGACGCGGTGGCGCGGCACGCCGCTCCTCCGGCACATCGTCCCCGCCAGGTCGTTGACGAGCTGGACGGCGGCGTTCTTCAGGCGTCTCAGGTTGTCCGGATTCTCGAAGGCGAAGGTGATCCTCGAGACGACGTCCGCGCCGTAGGAATTCTGGGCGTTCACGGCCGCGGCCCGGTCGACGACCCTGCCCGTCCGCAGGTCGACGAGCTCGGCCGCGACGGTGCTCGTGCCGAGGTCGACGGCCAGGCCGAAGATATCGTCCCCCGACTCCCCGGACTCGATGTCGAGAACCTCCCGGTCGTCGTAGAGGACGACCGTGACCGGGCGCGCCGGGGCCAGGACCGGGCCGCCGAGCTTGGACAGGGCGGCGAGCGGGAGGACCAGCCCGGGCGAGTTCATGGCCGAGCGGAGCGTGTCCGCCACGGCCGTCGGCGAGTAGAGGGACGGCTTGGGCAGGACGACCGGGAGCTTCCGGACGGCCGGGTCGACGAGCGTCGTCGATGGCGGGCCGGTCTCGAGGACGGGGACCTTTTCGAGCCGGGAGCCGGGGAGCGTTTCCACGGCGAGGTCGCTGCGGACGGCGTAGAGGCAGGCCAGCCGGTGCTCGGGTCCGAGGCCGCGGCTCTCGAGGAGGGCGGCCTCGCGAGCCTCGGGGAAGGGGAGAGGGCCGCTGAGGACGCGGACGGCGCACTTGCCGCAGAGGCCCCGCTTGTGGCAATAGAGGCTGAGCGGGATCCCGGCCCGGGCCATGACGTCGGCCAGGATCTCCCCGGCCGCGGCCCGGACCTTGATCCTGTCGGGCAGGATCTCGACGGTGTACGGCGTCTCGGTCATCGGCTTCCTGGGCGGCTTCGCGGTCCCACCATCTTAATCGAAAACGCTCCGGGGGGGAATCCCTATTTTCGGCCGCGGCCGGCCGAGCCCTTCCAGACGAAATAGACCGGGAGGCCGGCGAGGAGCAGGGCCGCGCCGGCCAGGGACTTGACCGGCTGCGCGGCGACGATGCTCAGGAAGACAGCCAGGCACATGACGACGAAGGCCAGGGGCACGGCCGGATAGCCCCAGGTCCGGTACGGACGTTCCATCCCGGGGGCGCGGCGGCGGAGGACGAGGACGGCCAGGCCGGTCGCGGCGAAAAAGAGAAGGAGCGCGAAGACCATGTACTCGTAGAGGGATTGATAGGACCCCGACAGGCAGAGGACGGCCGACCATCCGGCCTGGGCCCAGAGCGCGGCTACGGGCACCCGGCTCTTCGCGCCCAGCCGGCCCAGGGCCGGGAAGAAGAACCCGTCCCGGCCCATGGCGTAAAAGACGCGGGGACCGAAGAGCAGGTTGGCGTTGAGGCAGCCGAAGATCGAGACCATGACCAGGGCCGAGAAGAGAGCGGCGGCCCCGCTTCCGAACAGGGCCGCGGCCGCCAGCTCGCCGACGCGGACGACCCCGCCGAGCTCGCCGATCGGCAGGGCCAGGAGATAGACGAGGTTGACCAGAACGTAGATCGCGGTGACGGCCAGGACCCCCAGGGTCAGGCCGCGGGGGATGTTCCGCCCGGGGTCCCTGATCTCCTCGGCCGTGCAATTGACGGAATACCAGCCGTCGTAGGTCCAGAACACGGCGACGAGGGCCAGTCCGAGGGATCTCAGGACGCCCGGGAAAGCCGGCCCGGGGGGGAACAGGGGGTGAAAATTGGAGCCGCCCGCCTTCGCGCCGAAAAGGACGCCCAGGCCGACGAGGCCGGCGACCGTGGCCAGGCGGATGAAGGTCAAGAGGTTCTGGACCAGGGCGCCCGAGCGGATGCCGAAGGAATTGACCAGGGTCAGGAGGAGGATCGAGACCGCGGCCATGACCTGGCCGGCCGACAGGCTGTAGGCGATCCCGGCCGCCTCGACCGTGAACAGGACCCTCCCGGTCGAGAGGACGGGCACGAAGGAGCCCAGGAATTCGGCGAAGCCTACGGCCAGCGCGGCGATCCCGCCGCACATGATGAATCCGAAAAAAGCCCAGCCGAAGAGGAAGGCCGAGGCCGGACCGTAGGCTTCCCTGATGTAGACGTATTGTCCGCCCGCCTGAGGGAACATGGCCCCGAGCTCGGCGAA
>CAZFBC010000144.1:5693-6805 GCA_964517245.1 uncultured Eubacteriales bacterium
ATTATAAAGGCCTCTCGAGTTCATGCACGCGTGCCGGGAGGGAGAGAGGCTCTTGATCATCGCCATAACCAACCAGAAGGGCGGGGTCGGCAAGACGACAACGTCCATCAATGTCGCCGCCGCCATCGCCTTGATGGGCAAAAGGGTCCTGCTCGTAGACATGGATCCGCAGGCCCACAGCACCATATCGACGGTCGCCAATCCCGAGAAATACGACAAGTCCCTTTACGATGTCCTCATGAGCAAGGGCGAGAAGCTCGAGGACATCATCGTCCGCTCGAACGTGCCGGGCCTCGACATGGCCATCACCAAGATCTCGATGGCCAAGCTCGAACCGTCATTGAGCGGGGAGTTCGATGCCCATTTCCGCCTGAAGGACGCCCTGGAACAGGTCCGTGGCAGGTACCAGTATATCTTTATCGACACCCCTCCGACCCTGGGGCTCATCACGCTCAACGCGCTGGTGGCCGCGAACTTCGTTCTGATCCCTATCCAATCCTCGTATCTGTGCCTCGAGGGAACCGACGATCTCCTCGAGACCATCGAGAAGGTCAAGCGCATCGCCAATCCCCACCTCAAGGTCATGGGGGTCGTCATCACCCTCTACGACAAGAGGACCAACCTGGCCAGGGACGTCGTCAAGAGGATCACCCAGGTCTTCGGCCCCAAGCTCTTCAAGACGTTCGTCTCGAAGAGCATCAAGCTCGAGGAGAGCCCGGCTTACAAGGAGTCCATCTTCACCTACGCGCCCGGCTCCATCGGGGCGGAGCAATACCGGAAAGTCGCCGAGGAGATAATGCACCGTGCCAAAAGCTAAGAAGTCCGGCCTGCCAGAATCCGTCGCCATGAAGCACGACGGCCACTTCGTCGATCTCATCTCGTCCCGGTCGCTCGGACCGAGGATCCGCATGATCCCCGTCGACAAGATCGATCCCAATCCGCATCAGGCGCGCTGCGAGCTGGGGAACATCGAGGAGCTCCAGGACTCCATTCGCAGCAAGGGCATCCTCGAGCCCATCCTCGTCCGGGCCAAGGGCAGCCGGTTCGAGATCATCGCCGGCGAACGCCGGTTCATGGCCTCCCGGAACATCGGCCTCAAGGAGCTGCCCTGC
>CAZFBC010000145.1:0-6775 GCA_964517245.1 uncultured Eubacteriales bacterium
CTTAGCTACCGCGCCTTTGGCCTGCCTGCCGTAGTAGAACGCCTCAAGCTTGATCTTGGGGTAGGTAGGCGCGAACATGCCGCCTAAGGCCAGCGCTATGAGCGAGATGCCCACTATCCGACCTGTGTGGCGCGTGCGTGGCTTCTTTTCGCCAATCGCGGCCGTGCGTGCCACCTGCATCCCAGAAATCGTCCACGATGGCAGGAACGGATTTCTCACCGAGCCGGGCGACCTCCCCGCGCTGGCGCGTTCGATGACGACCCTGATCCAAAACCCTGAATTGGCGAGACAAATGGGAAAGGCAAGTCGCGAGCTGGCGCAGGCGCACAACCAGCGGAACACCATGAAATTACACGAGGAACTATATGTCGACCTGGCCGCCCGCGTGCCCTGGCGCATGGCCCGCGTCTGACTCGACGGGGCCTTCGGGGCGGACGCGCCCCGGCCCGGCCCCCGGCGGAGGATCGGCCGGCGCCGCGCCGACGCCGTCCTCGACATGGCCCGCCGCGGCGTCCGCAGCCCGCTCACCTCGAGCTGCGGCCGGCTCTTCGACGCCGTGTCCTTCCTCGCCGGGACGGCGCCCGAGCGGCTCGAGTTCGAGGCCGAGGCGGCCATGCGCTTCGAGGCGGCCGCCGACAGGGCCTGCCGCGGCGTCTATCCCGTCCGGATATCCGGCGCGCCGCCGGAGGGCGGTCCCATGGAGATCTCGTTCGCTCCGCTCGTCCGGGCCTTCGTCCGCGACCTCGAGGCGGGCGTGCCCGTCCCGACGGTCTCGGCCAGGTTCCACGACTCGCTCGCCGGGCTCATCGTCCGCGTCGCCGAGCGGGCCCGGCGCGAGCGCGGGACGGAGGAGGTGTCGCTCGCGGGGGGCGTGTTCCTCAACCGGCGCCTGCTGGGGAGGACGGAGAGTCGTCTTGCCGCCCGGGGGTTCCGCGTCTTCCGTCCGCTTCTCTACTCCCCCAACGACGAGTCGCTGTCGCTCGGACAGATCGCCCGGGGCCTGGCCGCGCTCAAGACCGGCGGAGCTTGAGCCCGCCGACGAGCGACAGGACGCCGTTCGAGACGACGGCCGCGCCCGCGCCCGCGGCCGCCCCGGCCGCGAAGCCCAGGACGCCCCCCACGACGGAGAACGACAGGCCGCCCAGGAGGTCCCGGTGGTGGTCGACGAAGAACCCGGGCAGCCTCTCCACGAAGCCCTTGAAGAGGTCCGTCACGCCGGCCAGGAGGCCGAAGAGGAGCCCGGCGAAGAGCCCCAGGACGCCGAAGAACATCAGGAACGACAGGACGTCGAGGGAGCGCACGACGGCCTCGCGGCCCGCGGGCCTGGCGGGCGCGTCGGTCCGGGCCGGCTCGCTCCGGGCCGCCGCGACGGGCCCGACCGCCGGGCCGACGGGCTCCGGCTCGCCTCCGCCGTACCGGCCGCCGCAGCGGGCGCAGGATTCCGCCTCGAGGTCGTTCTCGAAGCCGCAGAAGATGCAGATGGCCTTCCGCTCCATCTGCGACGGGGGCTTGGCCTCGATCCAGTCCCCGTTCTCGTAGGCGTACCATTTGCCGCTCTGGGCGCCGATGACCCAGAAGCGCCCCTCGTCGTCCTTGATGCGGAGCTTTTTCAGGGAGTCGGCGAACTCCTGCTGGGAGATCTTCCTGTCCCAGAATTTCCGCCGCAAAAGGTCGAAAGTCGCCTCGGCTTCGCGGAACTGGTCGCCCATCTTCGCCTCCTTGGACCCTCCGCTATTTTAGCGCCACAACGTCAGTCTTTTCAATAGGTTATTAAGTCGCTGAAAAAGAACGATATGCGGCCGTGACGAAATCTTGTGCAATCCGCGGTATGTTCAAGCAGGACCGGAGATTGGCTTGGCCAAAGCCCCGCTTTTCCACAGTTTTTCCACACAAAGTGTGCAAAAATCCGGGTCCCCGGGAGGCGGCCGCGGATCATCGGCCGGCCCCGGCGAAAGCGGCGATCAGGTCCAGCAATCCCGCGCCCTCGACGGGGTCGGGAATGAAGGACAGGACGAAGATGACGGCCACGAGAGCGCTCAAAAGGCGCCTTTTCGGGCCGAGGGGCGCGTCCTCGTCGAGGACCGGCGGGTGGTTCAGGCGGGACTTCGACTTGAATTCGAAAAAGAGGATGAGCCCGGCCACGAGGAGCCAAGTCAGGTGGAAGAAGACGCCCATGACGGCCAGGACCGCGACCATGGCCCGCGAGACGAGCCGGGCCCGCCGGCCGAGGACGGCGTAGGCGATGTGCCCGCCGTCGAGCTGGCCGAGCGGCACCAGGTTGATGGCCGTGACCAGGAGACCCACCCAGCCGGCGAAGCCGACCGGATGCAGGACGATGGCGTGGCCCTCGGGGACCGGTCCGAAGAAGAGGCCGGCGAGCAGGCGGAAGAGGAGGGGCTCGCCGAAAACGATCGTGCTCTCCGACGCCGCGAAGGGCGCGACCCGCGACAGGGCCAGGCCGGCGACCAAGGCGGGCAGGGCGAGGGCGAAGCCGACGAGCGGCCCGTTGGCGCCGACGTCGAAGAGCTGGCGCTTGAAGAGGATCGGCGACTTGATGCGGATGAACGCCCCGAACGTCCCGATGAACGGGGGGCCGGGCAGGAAATAAGGCAGGGTGGCCCGGATGCCGTAGCGGCGGCAGGTCAGGTAGTGGCCAAGCTCGTGGCCGACGAGGATGACCATCAGGGCGGCCGCGTAGAGGGCGCTCAGGGGGAAGAGCCGGGGGTCGCCGAGCGCGCGGCCGGTCGCGGCGACGAGGTCCGGCGCCGGCCCCGCGGCGGTCTCGAAGTGGAGGAAGCTCGCGCTCCAGCCCAGCCCGGCGAAGCAGGCCGTGAGGACGGTCAGGACGAAGAGGAGCCCGTTGACCCAGGTCCTCTGCTCGGACGCCGCTTCGCTCATGGTCCGGTGAAAAAAAAGAGGAGTGAAACCGCTTCACTCCTCCTTCGAGACAGGCCCGGCCGGGGACAGGCTATTTCCCGGTGAGCTTGTGGAACTTGGCCATCAGCTCGTCCTTGGTCTCCTTGTGGTCGGGGTCGGTGACGCAGGCCTCGACGGGGCAGACTTCCGCGCACTGGGAGTTGTCGTAGTGGCCGACGCACTCCGTGCACTTGGCGTGGTCGATGACGTAGCGTTCCTCGCCGGCGCTGATGGCCTGGTTGGGGCAGGCGGGCTCACAGGCGCCGCAGTTGATGCACTCTTCGGTGATGATGAAAGCCATGGAAAGCCTCCTTCATGGATTAAGGGATATTATAACCCTTCCGGGAAAATTGGCAACAGCCCTACTTGCCGGCGTCGAGACGCCCGGCCTTGAGGGACGCCTCATAGCCGAAGTAGGACTGGGCGTGGTCGGCCTGGAGCTTCTTGTAGAGCTCGAGCGCCTCCGCGGTCTCCCCTTTGAGCTCGAGGGCCTCGGCGAGGTGGAAGAGGGCCGCGTCGGGGGGGTAGGCGGCCGGCTTCTCGTCGACCATCTTCCGGTAGACCGCGACGGCCTTGTCGTAGTCCTTGCGGGCCACGGCGATCTGGCCCTCGAGGTGCTCCGCCTGGAAATACAGGAGGTCCTTCGGGGCGGCGGGGATCCGGGCGAGGAAGGACTCGGCCTGGCTCCAGTCGCCCTTCTCCGCCCAGTGCGCGGCCAGCTCGAGGTTGGCCGGCCGGGCCGTGCGCCGCTTGCCGGCGAGCTTCTCCAGGTCGGCCAGCCTGGCGGGGTCCGTCGCGACGGCCGCGGCCAGGGCCTGGACCTCTCCGACGGCCCGGCTTCGGACGCTCCGTCCGTGCGAACGGACGGCGAGGAGCCCGCCGAAGACGACGGCCGCGAAGGCCAGCGCCCCGGCGACGATCGTGATCTCCCGCTTGTACTTGCGGACGAGCTCGACGACCCAGTGGACGCCGTGGGCCATCTGGTCTTCCTTGAGGTGATGCCTTTCCGTTCTCTTCATGTCTCTCTCCCGCGGGGCGAATGGACAGTCCCTTTTAGCACATAAGAAAGAAGGGGTCAAATGAGAAGGGGCTCTTCGGAGGCGGCGGCGAGGAGCTCGGCGACCGTCGTCTCGGCCAGGCCGACCGCGGTGTCCGCCGCGCCGTAGTAGACCCGGACCGGGCTCGACGGCAGGGCGTAGCCTTCCGCGTCGGTCTTCTCGACGACCATCCCCGAGGGGAAGACGACGTTGGGGACCTGCCCCGAGAGCTCGTAGGGCTCGCGCGGCTCGAGCACGTTGCCGCGCGACCGCCCGAGGACCTTGGACGGGTCGGCGAGGTCGAGCAGGACGACGCCGGCCTGGTAGATGCTGGCGCTGCCGAAGTGCGTCGCGACGCCGTGGTAGACGTGGAGCCAGCCCCGGCGGGTCTTCACCGGCGGAGGCCCCGAGCCGATGTACTCGTCCCAGTAGTGGAAGCGCCCCCCCATCACCGGGCCCCGCGCCCTCCAGCGCAGGAGGTCGTCGGATTCGGCCAGCCAGATCTCGCTCCCCGTCGCCGGGCCGCCCTCGAGCCTGGCCCGGTTGGGCCGCTCGAGCCGGAGGTAGGCGCCGCCGACCTTCTCGGGGAAAAGGACGCCGTTCCGGACGTCCCCCGTCGAGGTGACGCCCAGGAACTCGAAGTCCCGGAAATCCTCCGTCCGGGCCAGGCCCAGCCCGCAGCCGCCGTCCGTGTCCATGGCGAACATGACGTAATACGCGCCCTCGAGCCGGGTGATCCTCGGGTCGTAGACGTGGTAGACCCTCTCTTTGAGCTTTTCGATGCCGCGCAGCTCCACGATCCCGGGCCTGACCGCGAAGCGGACGCCGTCCGCGCTCTCGGCCACCATCAGGAACGTCTCGCGCGACCGGGCCTGGACGCGTACGATCAACAGGTAGCGGTCCCCGACCTTCACGGCGCCGGGATTGAACACCGACGTCGCGTCGGTGAGCCGGGGCGGCGCGTCGGGGACGTCGGCCCTGGTCAGGATCGGGTTCCCGGGATGGCGCTTCATTCGGACCTCCTCCCCATGGTGACGAAAACGCGGCAGACGGCGCCGGCCGGCCGCGGCGCGATGGGCCCGCCGCCCGCGACAGGCTCGCCGTCGACGACGACGGACCGGACCCCCGTCTCGACCCCGTCCGGGTTCGCCACCTCGACGAGATACCGCGCCCCCCGGAAGACGCGCTCGACCCGGAAACCCTTCCAGCTCCCCGGGACGGCCGGATCGACGACGAGGCCCCCGTAGGCCGGCCGGACGCCGAGGATGTGGTCGTAGGCGACGCGGTACATCCAGGCCGCGGTCCCCGTCTGCCAGGAGTGGCTGGCCCGGCCGGCGGTCTCGTGCTCGTCGCTCGTGATGTACTGCGAGTAGGCGTAGGGCTCGGCCGCGAACGTCCCCTGGTCGATCCGCCCCGGCAGGAGCTTCTTGAAATAGTCGAAGGCGCGCCCCCCCCGTCCCAGCAGGCACTCGGCCTGGACGGCCCAGGCCGCCGGATGGCAGAAGACGGCGCCGTTCTCCTTCTTGCCCGGGACGCACCGCGTGACGAGCCCGATCGTCGGGTCGATCTCGCGGAAGGCCGGGGCGCAGATCTTCGGCCCGAAGGGCGTGTCGAGGCGCTCCCCGAGGCTGTCCATGGCCCGGACGAGCCGGGCCCGGTCGGGCAGCCCGGCGATGACGGCCCAGCTCTGGGTGTTGACGAAGATCTGCCCGTACCGGTTGTCTTTCGAGCCGATCTTCCGGCCCTTTTCCCCGAACGCCCGGATGTACCACGCCCCGTCCCAGGCGTGGGCCTCGACCGCCGCGGCCAGCCCGTCCCTCAGCTCGCGGACGCCGGGATGCCGCCCCTCCGTCCCGAGGTGCTTGAAAAGCTCGAGGAGCCGGTCGAGCATGGCGACATAGAACATCGCGCCCCAGACGCTCTCCCCGCCGTCCTCGCCGCCGATGTAGTCGAGGGTGTCGTTCCAGTCCCCCCGCCCGAACCGCGGCAGGCCGTGCGGGCCGAGGTCCGCCCCGGCGAAGCGGACGACGGCCAGGAGATGCTCGAGGACCGTGCCCTCTCCCCCGTCGAGAAAGGGCTCTTTCGCCTCGAGGAGCGCGAAGTCGCCCGTCTCCTTGAGATATTCCGTCGCCGCCAGGACGAGCCACAGCGGGTCGTCGCAGTGCCCCGTGAATTCCCCCTGCCCGTCCCCGTAGAAATGGTGATAGACCTTGCCGTCGCGCCGCATCTGCCGGGCCAGGAGCCCGACCCGCTCCCGCGCCCGGGCCGGTTCGGCGACGGCGACGGCGATCGTGTCCTGGGCCGTGTCGCGGTAGCCGAAGCCCCGCCCGATGCCCCAGTAGTAGAAGCTGGCCACGCGGCCGACGTCGAAGGCGACCTTGGCCTGGTACGGGATCCAGTAGTTCAGGAACACGTCGGCCTCGGGGTCGGGCGTCGCCGCCCGGGTGTGGCCGAGGAAGCGGTCCCAGGCCTCCCGCACCCGCGCCAGCGCCGCGTCGACGGCGGCCGCGTCCCGGTACTTCGCGACGGCCGCCCGCTTCGCCCCGTCGAATCCCGTCTTGTCGATGACGCCGAGCGAGAAGACGACGTCCGTCGACTCCCCCGGCCCGAGCTCGAGGTCGACCCGCAGGGCCCCCACGGCGTTGCCGCAGTCCATGTCCTTCGAGCTCATCCCCCCTTCGAGCGCGGCGGGGGCCGACTCGTCCCGGAAGGGCCCGAGGAACCGCTCGCGCACGGTCTCGTAGGCCGCGACGGGGCGGTTGACCGCGAAGAAGGCCCAGCGGTCCCACTCCTTGTTCTCCTGGTGCTGGGTGCCGCGCGTC
>CAZFBC010000146.1:0-6722 GCA_964517245.1 uncultured Eubacteriales bacterium
AGGAGCAGGTCGTGACGACGACGTCCCCGCCCTCGTCCCGGACCTGGCGCAGCACGCGGATGGGCGCGGCCAGGCCGGAGATCTTCTCCCCCGTCAGGGGATATTCCGCGCCGCAGCAGGTCCAGCCTTCGGGTTCGACGAGGTCGATGTCCAAGCGCTTCATGGCCTCCCGGGTGGAGATGTCCAGCCCGCGGGTCTTCTCCTTGAGGGTGCATCCCGGATAATAGTGCAGTTTCATGGGCATCCTCTACTTCGAGAACTTTCGGAAGACCGAGACCAGGACCTGCTGGGGGAGCTCCCGGGCCAGCTCCGGCGAGACCTCCCGGGGGCCGCAGTCATCCTTGCCCTTGGGGTCCAGGATGTGGCGGACGGCTTCCATGACCCGGGCCATGTCGATCCCCTTGGGGCAGCGGGACTCGCAGGTGAAACAGGACGCGCACAGGAACAGGGTCTTGGAATGGAGGACCTCCTCGTCGAGGCCCATCTGGACCAGACGGATGATCTGGTTGGGCAGGAGGTCCATCTCCGGGGCGACGGGGCACCCGGCGGAGCACCGCCCGCACTGGTAGCAGGCGAAGACGTTCTCTCCCGAGAGCTCCTCGACCCTCTCGATGAACTTACGCTGGTCGCGGCCGGACTTCAGCTTGACTCTCATGCTTCCTCCGCGTGTGGAGTCGGAAAACGTTACGCATATAAATATGATGGCGTGTCATGATGATGAGACCGCGTTTTCCAGCTTCACGAGGGAAGCCTGAGCGACTTTCCGGACGTCCTTCCTTTCCCCGCGCCGCTCGAGGGCGGCCTTCAGGGCAGGAACGGCCCTGGCGTCCCCGGTCTCCCCAAGGAGCCTGGCGGCCCTGAAGCGCGTCGTCCAGGACGGGCTCCTCAGGGCCTCGACGAGCGGGTCCACGGCGTCGCGCCCGAAGTTGAGGAGCGCCAGCTCGGCGCTCTCCCGGACGCCCCAGTGAGGATCGGCCATGGCCTTGAGCAGCGGACCGATGGACCTCTTGTCCAGGTAGCCCCCCAGGAGCCGGGCGCATTGGACCCGGACGTCGCGGGAGCCGTCCTTGAGGCGGCGCAGGGCCACCTCGATCACGCCGGCGTGACCGTGGCCGGCGGTCCGGAGGACCCGGACGGCCTCGCGGCGGATGAAGTCGCGGGGGTCCTTGCCCGCGATCCGGACGAGGTGGCGGACGGCCTCGCCGCCGCCGAGCCGGCCCAGGGCCCGGACCGTCTCGAAACGGACGTTGTCGGAGTCGTCCCGGAGCGAGGGCAGGATGTCGGGCACGATGGACGGGTCCCCGACCTCGCCGAGGACCTTCATGGCCGAGCAGCGGCCCCAGGCGGCGCAGCCGATCTGGAACAGGGCCTGGGAGGCCGCCTCCTGGACGTCGGGCAGGCCGTCTTCGACGAGCTCCTTGAGCAGGCCGACGGCCCGGTGGTCCTCGAGGCCGCCGAGCGCCTTGATGGCCCTGAGCTGCAGCTCGGGGCGCTTCCTGTCGCAGGCGTCCCTCGTCAAGGCCTCGATGTCGGAGGCGTTGAAGGAGAGGGTGGCCAGAAGGTGCCGGGTCACGTTCGGGCCGAAGCGGACCAGAGCCGAGACGGCCGCCTGGCGGACGATGAAATAGCTGCTCCGGAGATAGCTGATGAGGGCGGACATGGCCTTGGGATCGCCGATCCGGCCCAGGCACTTGAGGAAAGCCCGCTGGGCGTACTTGTCCCGCTCCCTGGTCAGGGCGTTGAGCAGGGGGACCGTGGCCGCCTTGCCGAATCCGGCGAGGGCCGTCACGGCCTCCTCCTGGACCTTTTCCACGTTGTCCTGGACCATCCGCACCAGCGGCTCGATGCCGACCTTGTCCCCGATCCGGCCCAGGGCCTCCGAGGCGCTCGCGCGGACGGCCGACTCCTCGTCCTGGAGCAGCTCGAGCAGGTAGGGGGTCGAGGCCGAGGACTTCATCCTGCCCAGCGTCCGGGCGGCGTTGGCCCGGATGTTGGGCGAGGGGTTCCGCAGGGCCTCGTGGAGCCAGTCGAGGCAGGGCGCCCCCAGCTCCTGGAAGCCCTCCGAGGCCAGGTCGACGATCTCCTCGTTGTCCAGGGAGAACATGTAGATCAGGACGCGGGCCAGCCGGACGTCCTTGCGGGCGATGATGTCCTTGACCTTGCCCATCAGCTCGGCGACGGCCTCGGTCCGGACGATCCACTCCGGATCCTCGGCGGCCTTGAGGAGCAGGTCGATCGTCCGGTGGTCCCCCAGCCGCCCGATGGCGGTCACGGCCGCCCAGCGGATCTGGTGAAAGGAGGACTGGAAGATCTTCGGCTTCGACAGCTCGTCGATGGCTTCGGCCCGGCCCTGGCGGCCCAGGGCGACGACCGCCGCGTGCTGGACGCTCGGGTTCGGGTCGTCGAGCTTGTCCACGAGGACGGGGTAGACCTCGTCGCGCCTGTCGTAGCCCAGCCGCATGAGGGCCGCGCGCACGGACGCCGCGTCCTCGCTCTCCCGGACGACCTGGAGGAGGCTCTTCGTGGAGGGGGCTGCGGCTTTGGCCAAGTCAGGTCCTTTCGATGTAGCCCTTGCAGTCGCCGTCGACGTTGAACGACGTCACCTGATATTCGCAGTCGATGTTGGCCAGGGCCTTGACCGCCGCCCGGAAACAGCCGATCCGGGCGCAGGTCAGGTCGCGGACCGAGAAGCCCTCCTCGATCAGCGCCTGGCAGCTCTTGAGGTAGACGCAGTCGTGGACGGTGATCCCCAGGTGGAACGGGTTGACCTCGGCCAGCTCGAAGAAGTTCGCGTCCCGGAAGAGGCCGCCGGCGACGCCGAGCTGGATGTAGTTCTCCACGGCCTCCCGGAGCGAGCCGGCCTTCTTGATCTGCACGCCGTACTCGTCCCCGAGGAGGTGGAGGTAGTACTGGACGGAGTGCTCGTAGGCCCTGGCGCTGAAGACGTACGGCCGGGTCCCGTGAAAGTCCCTCGCCGTCTCTTCGAGCGCGCTCAGCCAGGCCAGGGCGACCAGCCAGCCGGCGTCTTCCTTGTTGATCTTGTCCATGGCGTCATTCCTCAATGCGTTTTCCGGGCGTTCCCGGCCGGCTTGCCGGCCGCGGCGAGGCTCAGCCGCTCGAGCTCCCGCAGGACCTCGTCCGCGCCGACGGGACGGCCGATCTCCCGCCCCCACCTGAGGGCCAGCGAGGCGGCGCTCGCCTTGCGGTTGCGGGCCCAGAGGAGAACGAGCCTGGCGGTGTCGTCGGGCCCGAAAGCGGCCGGGCGGGGCGGTTCCGGAGGGGCTTCGGCGGCGGCCGGGCGGGGGGCCAGCGCGGACAGGATGTGGGCCGTGTCCCGGGCGATGGCCAGCTCCTCGTTGGTCGGCACGACCATGATCTTCACCCGGCCGGAGCTGACGATCCGCTCGTTGGCCTCGTTCTTCGCGGCGTCGAGCGCGATGCCGAACTCCCCGAGGTCGGCGGTGACGAGCCGCCGGACGAGCCGCGAGTTCTCGCCCACGCCGCCGGTGAAGACGACGGCGTCGAGCCGCCCCATCTCGGCCATGTAGGCCCCGATGTACTTCTTGATCGTGTGGCAGTAGATCTCGAGGGCCAGCTGGTGCCTCTCGCTGCCGTGGGCGGCCTCCTGCTCGATCTCCCGCATGTCGTTGGAGGTCTCGGTCAGGCCGAGCATGCCGCTGTTCTTGTTCATGATGGAGTCGATCTCCTTCGTCCCGAGCTTCTCCCGCTCCATGATGTAGGGGACGAGGGCCGGATCGATGCTCCCGCAGCGCGTGCCCATGACCAGGCCCTCGAGGGGCGTGAAGCCCATCGTCGTGTCGACGGACTTCCCCCCGGCCACGGCCGCGATGCTGGCCCCGTTGCCGAGGTGGCAGGTGATGAGGTGGAGCTTTTCGAGGGGCCGGCCGAGGATCTCGGCGGCCTTGTGGGCCACGTAGCTGTGGGACGTGCCGTGGAACCCGTAGCGGCGGATGCTCAGCTTGCGGTAGAGGGCGTAGGGCAGGCCGTAGATGAACGCCTTGGGGGGGATCGTCTGATGGAAGGCCGTGTCGAAGACGCCGACCTGGGGGACGCCGGGCAGGAGAGCCTCGCAGGCCTCGATGCCCTTGAGGTTGTGGGGATTGTGCAGGGGGGCGAACTGGATGCACTTCCGGATGGTCGACTTGACCTTCTCCGTGATCAGGACCGACTCGGAGAAATCCTCGCCGCCGTGGACGACGCGGTGCCCGATGCCGCCGATCTCGCCCTTGTGGCTGATGACGCCGTGCTGGGCGCTGAGCAGGAGGTTCAGGACCATCTCGATGGCCACGCTGTGGTTGAGCACCTCGCGGATCTCCCGGATCCGCGTCCGGCCCTCGGGCTGGTAGGTGACGATGGCGTCGCTCGAGCCGATCTTCTCGACGATGCCCTTGGCCAGGAGGCCCTCGTCCTCCATGCGCATGAACTGGAACTTGACGGACGAGCTGCCGCTGTTGAGAACGAGGACTTTCATGGCCTTGCCTATCTCCTCAGGTCGCGGATGACGTTCCCCTCGCGGTCCAGGATGCGGACGTGGAGGGCGGCCTGGCCGGGCCAGGCGTGCGTGGCGCATCCGAAGCACGGGTCGTAGGCCCGGAAGGCCATCTCGACGGTGTTCAGGATGCCCTCGGTGACGTGGCCCTTCTTGATGAGGGCCTCGGCCGCTTTCTTCACCGACAGGTTGATGGCGGCGTTGTTGTTGGTCGTCCCGACGATCAGGTTGGCCTCCTGGACGATGCCGTTCCTGTCGGTCTTGTAGTGATGGTAGAGGGTGCCGCGCGGCGCCTCGACGACGCCGACGCCCTCGTCCGGGGTCCGGGTGGGGACGACGCGGTAGTCCGCCCCCGTGACATCGGGGTCGGAGGCGATCTCGACCCAGCGCTCGGCCGCGTAGAGGAGCTCGACCAGCCGGGCCCAGTGGGTCGCGAGCGTCTGATGCACCGGCTTCCCGCCCAGGGTCTTGTACATCCGGTCGTGTTCCTCGTTAGCCAGGGGCGTCGCCATCCCCTCGGAGACGTTGAGCCGGGAGAGCGGCGTCGCCTTGTAGATGCCGCTCTCCGGACCGTCGACGAGCCCCTTCCAGCCGATCTTGCGGAGGACCGGGAACTTGAGGTAGGACCAGGGCTCGACGTGCTCGACGAGGTGCTCGAGGTAGTCGGCCGCCTTGAACTTGGCCAGCTCCCCGCCCTCGGGGCCGGTGACGCGGACGTCGCCGTCGTAGAAGTTGACGCGGTTGCGCTCGTCGACGAGGCCCATGTTGTAGGTCCGGTGGGTGAAGCCGTCGCTCAGGATGAGGTCGACGTAGGCCTTGTTGCCGAGGACGATCTGGTTGAACAGGCCGATGGAGAACTTGGCGAACTCCACGGCCCCCTGGCCCGTCGCGAGGACCTTGTCGCGCTCCTCGCGGCTCATCCCCTTGCTCATGCCTCCCGGCAGGGCGCCGATGGGGTGGACCGACTTGCCGCCCATCATCTTGATGAGCTCGTGGCAGGCGCCGCGCGTCTCGATGACCTTGCGTCCGATCTCGACGCCGACCTTGTGGATGACGCCCAGGATGTTGCGCTGGGCCGCCGGGGCGTCCGGGCCCATGACGAAGTCCGGGCCGCCCAGGGCGTAGAAGTGGGTCGCGTGGTCGGTCACGTAGAAGATGACGTAGAGCAGCTCCCTCAGGAGCCGGGCCGTGCGGGGCAGGTCGACGTGATAGACGGCGTCGCAGGTCTTGGCCGAGGCCATCATGTGGGCTTCCGGGCAGACGCCGCAGATGCGGGTCGTGATCCGGGGCATCTCCTCGACGGGCCGGCCGACGCAGAACTTCTCGAAGCCGCGCAGCTCCGGGATCTGGAGGTAGGCGTCGGCGACGTCGCCGGCGTCGTCCAGGATGATGGAGATCTTGCCGTGGCCCTCGAGCCGGGTGATGGGGTCGATGGTGATCGTCTTCATCTCACGCGCCTCCCGATGATGGATCCGGCCAGGCCGAACCGGTAGAACGTCCCGACGGGGTCGACGATCTCCCCGACGATCCTCTGGATCTCCTCGGGGTCGTCGCTGTCGATGATCGAGCCGATGGCTCCGGCCAGCTTGGCCCCGATGTCCTGGATCCCCTCCGCCGGGCCGTAACAGCCGCGGCAGCCGAGGTTGACCTGGGGGCAGAGGGCGCCGCACCCGGCCCGGACCGCCGGGCCGTTGCAGACGATCCCCTGCTCCAGCAGGCACTTCGCGGGATCGATGTCCTTCGGGTCGACGAGATGGGGCCGGCGGAAGGCCTTGATCTTCTTCTCTTCCTTCGTCCGCTTGCACTCGTCGCAGACCGTCTTGGGATTGACGCCGACGACCGAGCCCTTGGGCGGCAGCTTCCCGGTCAGGGCCGCTTCGGCGACGGCCCAGATCTGCTCGGCCACGGGCGGGCAGCCGGGCATCCGGTAGTCCACGTCGACGACCTGGTCCAGGGGCCGGAGGACCTCGAACAGGGCCGGCAGGGTCAACCGGGCCGTGGGCGTCTCCGTGACCGTCTGGGGGACGACCGTGTTGCCCGCCTCGACCGACGGCGACCGGCGGTAGGCGTAGTCCACGATCTCGTCGGTCGTCGTGAGGTTGGCCAGGCCGGGGATGCAGCCCTCGGTGGCGCAGGAGCCGAAGGCGACCAGGACCTTGGACTTCTGGCGGAGGAGCTTGGCGATGTGCAGGTTCTCCTCGTTGCGGATGCC
>CAZFBC010000147.1:0-6717 GCA_964517245.1 uncultured Eubacteriales bacterium
TACGATAGGGGCATGGCGACCTGGGGCGTCGGGCCCGACAAGGAGCAGGCCCTCGCGGAGAGGATGGAGAGGCTCGGCATCCGCGAGGCGGACCTCGTCGAGAAGTTCATCCGCTCGGGCGGCCACGGCGGCCAGAACGTCAACAAGGTCGCGACCTGCGTCTACCTCAAGCACCTGCCCACGGGCACCGAGGTCAAGTGCCAGCAGGAGCGCCTGCAATCCCTCAACAGGTTCCTGGCCCGACGCATCCTGGCCGACAAGATCGAGGCGGCCGTCCTCGGCCGCGAGAGCGAAGAGGCCCAGCGGATCGCCAGGATCCGCCGCCAGAAGAGGAAGCGCTCCAAGCGGGCCAAGGAGAAGATGCTGGCCGACAAGCGGCACGTCTCCGAGAAGAAGAAGGGCCGGGGCTTCAAGCCGGACCTGTCGGGCGACTGAAAAGCGGGGACACGTACCTTCGGTACATGTCCCCAAGGGGGCTAGGGCTTGCCGCACTCCGCGGCTCGGCCCCTCAGGATCTCGACGCCGTGGCCGAGGGCCGGCAGGACGGCCTCGAGGCTCTCTCTCGCGCCCTTCTCGCTCCCCGGCAGGTTGACGATCAGCGTGGACTTCCGGATGCCGGCCACGGCCCGGCTGAGGATCGCGGTCGGCGTCCTCTCCGCCCCGGCCCGGCGCATGGCCTCGGCGAGGCCCGGCGCCTCGCGCTCGATCACCGCCCGCGTCGCCTCCGGCGTGACGTCGCGGGGGCCGAACCCCGTGCCGCCCGTGGTCAGGACGAGGTCGAGGCCCTCGTCCGACCAGGCGACCAGCGCCTCCCGTATCCTGTCCGGCTCGTCCGGGACGAGCCCCGTCCGGACGACCTCGCCGCCCGCCGCCTCCACCATCTCGCGGACGGCCGGCCCGCTCCGGTCCTCGCGCTCGCCCCTCGCGCCCTTGTCGCTCACGGTGAGGATCCCGACCTTCATCGTCACCCTCCGGTCCTGAACATGTCGCTCGACAGGCTCTCGAGCGCGCCCCGCTCCCAGGTCGCCTTGGCCTCGAAGGCCGCGCGCAGGACGGCCGCGACCCGCTCCGGCCCGGCCCCGTCCTCGCGCAGGGCCCGCCGCAGGTCGATCCCCTCGCGGTCGAAGAGGCAGAGCTTGAGCCGGCCGTCCGGGCCGAGCCTCAGCCGCTCGCAGCCCCGGCAGAAGGGCTCCGAGACGGGCGTGATGAACCCGAGGCGGGTCGTCCCGTCCAGCAGGAAGACGTCGGCCACGCCGTCGGCGTCCGGCAGCCGCTCGAGCGGCCCCAGGGCCTCGACGATGCGGGCCCGGACCTCGCCGCCCTTGACGAACAGCGCCGGCCGCCACCGGCCGAGCTCCTTGCACTCCGGGCTGAGCCCGCTCGTCGGCATGAGCTCGATGAAGCGGACCTCGACATCCTCTCTTCCCGCGAAGCGGGCGAAGTCGACGACCTCGTCGTCGTTGACGCCGCGGATGACGACCGTGTTGACCTTGACCGGCCCGAGCCCGGCGGCCCGGGCGGCCTCGATCCCGGCGAAGATGCGCTCGAACCCGGTCCTGCGCGTGATCGTCTCGAACCGGTCCCGCCGCAGCGTGTCGAGGCTGACGGTCACGCGCGAAAGCCCGGCCGCTTTGAGGTCGGCGGCCAGCCCGGCCAGCCCCAGCCCGTTGGTCGTCATGGCCAGGTCGTCCGGCCCGAGGCCGGCGAGCAGGCTGACGAGCGAGACGACGCCCCGCCTCGCCAGCGGCTCTCCCCCCGTCAGCCGGAAGCGCCGGACGCCGGCGGCCATGGCCGCCCGGGCCACGGCGCCGATCTCCTCGTAGGTCAGCAGGTCGGCCATCGGCACGAGGGGCACCCCGGCCTCCGGCATGCAGTAGATGCAGCGCAGGTCGCACCGATCCGTGACCGAGAGGCGCAGGACCTTACCGTTTCTCAAGGGCGTCCCCGGGCCGGACGGGGCCGCCCGCCAGGACCTCGCAGAAGATGCCCCGGACGGGCATGATGCACTCGCCCGTCAGGCGATAGACCGCGCACTTCGTGTGGCACTCCTTGCCGATCTGGGTGACCCGCAGCCGGGCCGCGCCGCCCACGGCGAGCTCGTCGCCGACGGCCAGCGCGCCGAGGTCGAGGCCGCGCGTGGTCAGGTTCTCGGCGAAGGCCCCCGGCCCGAGCGCGACGGCCGCCGCCCTGTCCCCCAGCCGCGCCCTCTGCGCCTCGATGTCCTCGAGCGCGAGAAGCGAGACCTGGCGGTGGGCGAACCCCCGGTGGGCGTCGCCGGCGAGGCCCTGCCCGGTTACGAGCTCGGCGGCCGCGACGGGCGTCTTGATCTGGCCCTTCCTGCGGCTGGTGTTGACGGAGACGACCGTGCCGGCCTTCGCGCCGGCGGTCGCGTCCGCGTCCGCCGCGCTCACGCGCGCCTCCGGAAGACGCCGCTCTTCCCGCCGCTCTTATGGTCGAGGCGCAGGCGGACGTCCTCGGCGCCCCTCTCCACCGCCTTGACCATGTCGTAGACGGTCAGGGCCGCGACGGCCGCGCCGGTCAGGGCCTCCATCTCGGCCCCCGTCTTGGCCTCGGCCCGGACGCGGCAGCTCACCCGGACCCCGGTCTTGAGGACCTCCAGGTCGACGGCAACGCTGTCGAGGGGGATGGGATGGGTCAGGGGGATGAGCTCGGACGTCCTCTTGGCCGCCTGGATGCCGGCCAGCCGGGCGGTGTTCAGGACGTCGCCCTTGGCGACCGTGTTCGAGCGGACGAGCCGCAAGGTCTCCGGCCCGAGCTTGACGAAGGCCGAGGCCGCGGCCTCGCGCCGGGTGACGGCCTTGGCCCCGACGTCGACCATCCGGGCCCGGCCGTCGGCGTCGACGTGGCTGAGCTTGGCCATGGTCACCCTCCGTCCGTGTAGACGATGTCGACCTCGCGGCCCGCCTCGACCCGCTCCGCGTCGGCCGGGAGGTCGATGAGCACGCGGCTCCGGACCATGGAGCGCAGGACGCCGCTCCGCTGGTCGGCGTACGGTTTCACCCTGAGCGTCGCGCCTTCCGCGTCGAGGAGGCCGCGCAGGAACTGCCGCCGGCCCGGCTTCAGGACGATCTCCTCGGCCAGCACGGCCCGGCCGCGCCGCGGGCCGGGGCTCTCGCGGCCGAGCAGGCGCTCGACGGCGGGCCGGACGAAGAGCAGGAACGTGACCATGGCGCTGGTCGGGTTCCCGGGCAGGCCGAAGACGAGCTGGCGGCCGCGCCGCCCGAAGAAGACGGGCTTCCCCGGCTTGATGCGGACCTTCCAGAAGACCGTGCGGACGCCCGCCGCGAGGAGCCCGTCCTTGACCAGGTCGTGGTCGCCGACCGAGACGCCGCCGGAGAGCACGAGGATGTCGGCGTCCCCGGCCCGGGCGAGCTTCCGCCGCAGCGAGTCGCTCCGGTCGCGGGCGATGCCCAGATAGCGGGCCTCGGCGCCCGCCGCGGCGGCCATGGCGGCGAGCGCCGGCCCGTTGGCGTTGCGGATCTGGCCGGGCCTCTTCCTCTCGCCCGGCTCGACGATCTCGTCGCCCGTGGCGATGACGGCCAGCCGGGGCCGGCGGACGACCGGGACGCGGACGAGCCCGGCCGCGGCCAGCATGCCCGACTCCGCGGGCCCGATGAGCGCGCCCCGCGCGAGGGCGACCTCGCCCTTCTTCATGTCCTCGCCGGCCAGGCCGATGTTGGCGCCGGGCCGGACGGCGCGCCGGACGGCGACCCGACCGTCCCTTCTCTCCGTGTCCTCGACCATGACCACGGCTTCGGCGCCGGCCGGCAGGGGGGCGCCGGTCATGATGCGGACCGCCTGGCCGGGGCCGACGGCCCGGCGGGACCGCCGCCCGGCCGTCAGGTCGTCGACGACGTCGAGCTCGACGGAGCCGGCCGCGGCGGCCGGCCGGGTGTCCGCCGCCCGGACGGCGTAGCCGTCCATGGTCGCCTTGGTGAAGGGCGGGATGTCCTCGCGGGCCCGGATGTCCCGGGCCAGGGTCCGGCCCGGGGCCAGGGCCGCGGGAACGGACTCGGCCGGCAGGGTCCCGGCGGCTTCGAGGACGAGGCGGCGGGCTTCATCGTGGTCGATCATGAGGGTTCTTCCGTCGGCCGCGGTCCGACGGTCGCGACGCAGCCGGGGTCGAATTCTATCAGAACGTCCCGCGAAAGAGAAACGCCCCGGGGCCCGAGCTCGGCGACGGGCAGGACGGCCCGGAAGACGAGGTCGCCGGCGACCCTGACGAGGGCCGTCTCGGTCCCGGTCATCTCGAGGCGCGTGACCCGGCCGGCGAAGACGTTCGGGCCGTCGGCCGGGGCGGCGGCGCCGCCCGCGCCTCCCGTCCCCCCCGCGGCGGTCAGGCGGATGGCGGCGGGATCGATGACGCAGGTGACGTGGCCGCTCGCCCGGCCCGGGAAGACGATCCGGACGCCGGGCCGCGGCTCGATCCAGCTCGTGCGGCCGTCGGTCGCGGCCGTGCCGCTGAAGCAGTTCTCGTGGCCGAACTCGACCCGGCGGCCGCCGGAGAGATAGAGGATGGCGTCGGCCAGGCGGGAGGCCTGGGAGAAGTTGTGGGTCGAGAAGACGACGGCCGTCCCCGACACCCGGCTGACCTCGCGGAGGACGGCCTCCGTGCGCAAGCCGAGGCCGGCGTCGACGGCGGCCGTGGGCTCGTCGAGGAGGAGCGCCTTGGGCCGGAGGACGAGGGCCCGGGCCAGGGCGACGCGCTGGGCCTGCCCGGCGCTCAGCCTCGAGACGGGCGTCCGCTCGAGGCCTTCGAGCTCGACCAGGCCGAGGGCCGCGCGGACGCGCGCCGGACGCTCGGCCTCCGGGACCTTGCGGAGCCCGAGCCCGAAGGCGACGTTGTCGCCGACCGTGCCCTTGAAGAGATAGGGATGGTGGGCGACGAGGACGGCGTCCCGGCGGGCCCGGACGACGCTCTCCCCGTCCGACCAGGGGTCGCCGCCGAGGAATTCCAGGCGGCCGCGGTCCGGGCGGAGCAGGAAGGCGAGGAGCCCGAGAAGGGTCGTCTTGCCGGCGCCGTTCGGCCCGACCAGGGCCAGGATCTCCCCGGGGCCGACTCGGAGGCCGTCGAGCTCGAGCCGGAAGGCCGGCGCCGCGCCGGGATAGGCGAAGGCGACGCCGTCGAGCCGGAAGACGGGATTGCTCACGTCACTCTCCTTCCTTGCCCCTCAAGCCCGTCTGCACCAACAGGTTGATGCCGAGGGTGATGACCAGGAGGATCGCGCCGAGCGCGACGCCGTTGCGGAACTCGCCCTTGGCCGTCTCGAGGGCGATGGAGGTGGTGATGTTCCGGGTGGCGCCGCGGATGTTGCCGCCGAGCATCATGGCGATGCCGACCTCCGAGATGGCCCGGGCGAACCCGGCCAGGACGGCGACGGCGAGCGGAAAGCGGGCCTCGCGCAGGACGATCCAGCCGGCTTGGCGGCGGCTGGCGCCGAGGGTCAGGGCGGTCTGGCGGGCCCGGCGGTCGACCTGGCGGAGGGCCGTGTAGGAGAAACCGGTGACGAGGGGCAGGATGAGGAAGACCTGGCCGGCGGTGATGGCCGCCTGGGAGTACAGGAGGCCCAGGCCGCCGAGGGGGCCGTTCCGGCCGAGGAGGGCGTAGAAGAGGAGCCCGATGACCACGGTCGGCGCGGCCATCCAGGTCTGGACGACGACGAGGACGGCCCGCTTGCCCCGGAAGTCCCGACCGGCGAGGAAGAGCGCGGCGGGGACGGCCAGGGCGCTGGCGACGAGGGCGGCCAAGCCGCTCGTCTTGAGGGAGACCCAGACCGCCAGGGCGAGCTCGCGGGCGATCATTTGACGAGGTCCACCCCGGGGGTCGAAGCCAGGGGCTCGAAGAGGGGGCGCCCCGCCTTGTCCTTGAGCCCCCCGATGATCCCCTGGCCGCGCGGCGAGGTCAGGAAGGCGATGAAGGCCATGGCCTCGCCGTAGCGGGCCGAGGGCACGCGGGCCGGGTCGACGGCGATGACGGCGTAGACGTTCTCGAGCTCGGGGCCGTTCCCGTAGAGGGGGACGAGCCCGTCGAGCCCCTTCAGGCCGTTAAAGGTCGCCGTGTCGGTCAGGGTGTAGCCGCGGCGCTCGGCCGCGACGCGCAGGGTCTCGGCCATGCCCTGGCCCGTCTCGAGGTAGGCGCGGGACGGGGGACCGCCGGCCAGGGCCCAGAGGTCGAGCTCCCGGGCGTGCGTGCCGGACCTGTCGCCGCGGCTGACGAAGGGCGCGCCCTGCGCCTTGACGCGGCCGAGGGCCTCGGCGGCCGAGGCCGAGCCGGCGACGCGGGCCGGGTCGCCCGGGGGGCCGACGATCACGAAACGGTTGCGGGCGACGACGCGGCGGTTGACGCCGAAGCCGTCGCGGAGGAACTCGTCCTCGAGCAGGCGGGCGTGGACGATGACGACGTCGGCGTTGCCGTCTTGGGCCTGCCTGAGGGCCGCGCCCGTGCCGACGGCGATCCACTTGAGGGCGATGCCGGTGTCGTCGCGGAAGGCGTCGGCGAGAACGTCGAGGAGGCCCGTGGCGTCGACGCTCGTCGTCGTCGCCAGCATGAGGGCGCGCTCGGCGGCGAGGACGGGGGCGAGCCCGAGGACAAGGGCCAGGAGGGACGTCAGGACACGGCGCACGGTGTCTCCTTTTCGAGTACGGAAGGAGGAGCCGTTTCCCGCTCCTCCCTGTCGGCCGGAGGGCCTGGCCATT
>CAZFBC010000148.1:0-2752 GCA_964517245.1 uncultured Eubacteriales bacterium
GACGGTCGCCATCGGACTGGAACTCGACATCATCGCCGCCGTCGTCATCGGCGGCGGCAGCCTGAGCGGCGGCGAGGGCAGCATCCTCGGCACCATGGTCGGCGTCCTGATCATGTCCTTCCTCCGCAACGGCTGCACGATGATGGGCTGGCCGAACTACATCCAGGAGATCATCATCGGGGCCATCATCGTCGTCGCCGTCGCCCTGGACCGCCTGCGCCACCGCTAGCGCAAAGGTTTTCCCCGCCCCGTCGTCTAAAGGGACGTAACGACTCGAGGAGGAGAACCATGAGAAAGAACCGCACCGCAAGGATCGTCAAGGGCGTGGCCGCCGCTTTCCTGGCCGCCGCGCTGCTCCCGGCGCTCGTCGCCGCCCAGGAGACCGAAGAGCCGGCCCGGCCGGCCCGGCCCCGGCTCGAAAGGATGAGGCCCCTCGCGGACCTCGCCCTGACCCCCGAGCAGGAGAAGGCCCTCGAGGCCTTCCGGGAAGCCCGGATCAAGGAGAACGAGGCCTTCCGCAGGGAGATGTTCGACCTGCGCTCCGAGATGAGGGCCCTCGCCGGCGACCCCGCAGCCAACCGGGCCAAGATCGAGGCCCTCATCGACAAGACCGCCGGGCTGAGGGCGGAGCGCGAGAAGGCGTCCCTGAGGGCGATGGCCGAGCGCGACAAGATCTTCACGCCCGAACAGCTCGAGAAAATGAAAGACGTTCGCGGCCTGAGGGGGACGAGAGGGATGGCGGGCATGCGCGGGCAGGGCCGGTCCATGGGGTTCGGATCCAACCAGGGACGCCTGGCCCGTCCGAGAGGCCTGCGCCACCGTCCTGGCCTCGACTGCCCGATCTGGTAGGACGGGGCCGGCGCCCCCGGAACTGGGGACACGTACCCCGGGTACGTGTCCCTTTTCTTTTTCCTCTTCAAGTGTCCTCGGAACAGGACGGTCGGCCGGGCCCTCTCGGGGAAAAGAGATGGCACGATAGTTGCAATTGACAGGGGCGGAAGGAGAAAGACGATGAACAAGCTGACGAGACAAGCTTCGCTTCTGGCGATCGCTTTCATCGTTTCGATCCCCCTCGGCCTCGCGGCCCAGGACGAAGGATTCTACCCCTACAGTTACGCCCGCCTGAGCTACGTCAACGGCTCGGTCCACGTCCAGAGGACGTCGGACCTGGGCTACGAGCAGGGCGAGGTCAACCTCGCGCTCGTCCAGGGCGACAGGCTGGGGACCGAGAGAGGCCAGGCCGAGATCCATTTCGGCCGCCGGAATTATCTCCGCCTGGGCGACGGCACCAAGGTCGAGTTCGCCGTCCTCCCCACGGAAGGGGACGAGCGCATCAAGATCCACCTCACCGAGGGCCTGGCCTACTTCCGGGTGAGCCAGCTCACCGCGGAAAAGGGCATCGAGGTCCACACGCCCGACGCGTCCTTCTATGTCCTCGAGGAAGGCCTCTACCGGTTCGACGTCAGGCTCGACCGGGAAACCCGGGCCCAGGCCCAGGAGGGCAGCCTGGAGGCGGCCACCGAGGACGGGTCCGTCCTCGTCCGGAGCCAGGAGGCCGTGACGGCCGCCGACGGACGGCTCCTCGGCGACCCCGAATACGCCCGGCCCCGCGGCGACGGTTTCGACGACTGGAACGGCTCGCGGGACGCCCAGTTCGCCCAGAGGAGCGAGCGGCAATACCTGCCGTCCGAGATCTCCGAATACGAGGAGGAGCTCGACCGGAACGGCCAATGGGTCTACGAGCGGCCCTACGGCAACGTCTGGGTCCCGAACGTCACCTACGCCGACTGGCGGCCCTACCTCTACGGCCGCTGGGTCTGGTACCCCGTCATCGGCTGGACCTGGGTCCCCTACGAATCCTGGGGCTGGTCGGTCTACCACTACGGCCGCTGGCACTGGCGCTTCGGGCTCGGCTGGTACTGGATACCCCGGCACCACTGGCGGCCGGCCTGGGTGCACTGGTGGTGGGACCGCGACTACATCGGCTGGGCCCCGCTCAGCTGGTACAACCGGCCGGTCCTCGTCGTGAACAACGTCTTCTACGACCGCTACGACGACCGCTACTTCTCCGCCCATAACCGGGCCATGACCATCGTCCGCCGGGACCATCTCCAGGCCCGCGAGATCGTCCGCCGCCAGGTCGGCGACCGCGACCGCGACCGCATCGACAAGGTCTCGCTGCGGGCCGAACAGCCCTCGATCCGTCCGGTCGTCGACAACGCCCGGCCGCAGGCCGTTGCGGCCAGGAGGGCCCTGGCCGTCCGGCCCGGAAGCCGGAGCGAGGTCAAGGCCTTGGCCCCTTCGCGGACGCTGGCCTCCTCGCGGCTGCGGAAGAGCGAGGCCGGATCGACCGTCCGGGCGAGAGAGCGCAGCGTCACCCCGGCCGACGCGGGCCGGAGCGCCGCGGCGCGGCCGGCGGTACGGAACGCCCAGGCGGACAGCCGGGCCGTCCGGTCCTACCCCAGCCGGGGGGACTCCGGGAGCCGTGACGCGGCGGCCGTTTCGAGCCGCCGGGCAAGCGTCGCTTCCCCCGCGCGGGGCAGCGGGGCCGGGGCGGGGGACAGCGCCGCCCGCGTCTCCGAGAGGAGCGCCGGCGCCTCGAAGAAGGGCGAGACGGTCAAGAGCTACCCCTCGAACAAGGCCGCCCGGTCGACGGCCGCGAAGGAGCGGTCTTCCACCGTGGCGGCGCCGCGGTCCGACAATTCCGGGCCCGCGTCGCGCAGCTCATATGCGGCGCCCTCCCGGTCGACCG
>CAZFBC010000148.1:2852-6695 GCA_964517245.1 uncultured Eubacteriales bacterium
GACAATTCCGGGCCCGCGTCGCGCAGCTCATATGCGGCGCCCTCCCGGTCGACCGACACGTCCTCGAACCGGACCTACAGCGCGCCGAAATCGTCGGGATCGTCCTCCAACCGTTCGTACAGCGCGCCGAAATCGTCGAGCCCTTCTTCGAACCGGACCTACAGCGCGCCGAAATCCTCGGGATCGTCCTCCAACCGTTCGTACAGCGCGCGGAAATCGTCGAGTTCTTCTTCGAACCGGACCTACAGCGCGCCGAAGTCCTCGGGATCGTCCTCCCGGGGCTCCGTCGGCTCGGCCCGGTCGGGCGGCTCCTCCGGGTCCGCCCGGTCCTCGTCGTCGGGTAAATCGGGCTCGTCGTCCAAGTCCTCGGGCTCCTCGTCCAAGTCTAAGTCCGGCGGCGCGAAGAAGAAGAGCTGAGTCGCAGAGGGGGGCGTGGGCCCCATTTCTCCGATAGGCCGGGGCCTCGCCCCGGCCCTTTTTTCTCTCTTTACTTTTGGGGTCCGCGGTGGTATAAACTACTCTTTGTCCGGAGAGCGGTCTTTCCGGGCGCTCGCTCGACACATGGAGGTAGATCCAATGAGTTCCACCAAGAGAATGGGCATCCTGGTCCTGAGCCTGGCCGTGCTGACCGTGTTCGCCGGCACCGTGGCGTGTCAGAAGAAAGCGGCCGAGACGCAGGCCGAAGCGCAAACGGGCGTCACCGAGTTCGAAGGGACCGTCCAGGCGGCCCTCGGCCGCTACATGTACCTTTCGACGGCCCAGGGCTTCGACATCGTCGCCCCCGGATACGACACCGCCGTCCTCAAGGGCAAGACGGTCAAGGTCAAGGGCCATCTCCTCGTTGACCATCCGCCGGTCTTCCTGGCCGACAGCATCGAGACCGGCCCCGGCGCGGCCGTCTACACCCGCGGCCAGGAATTCCTGGCCGAGGACTTCATCGAGATGAAGGTCCGGGAGGCCGTCCCGGCCCTGGCCATCACGGGGACCGCCAAGCCCGAGGAATGGGAAGGCAAGCCCCAGGGCAAGGTCTACGGAAGGCTCGAGAAGGGCGCCGTCACCCGCATCGTGCTCCACGACGCCAAGGACAAGGAGATGGCCAGGATCGTCGTCGGCGGCACGTCGACCTACGCCAGCTACTACCTCCAGAAGCTGAGGCTCTTCGACAAGTTCTGGTTCTACCTCAACGTCAAGGACACCGTCGACAGGGGGATCAGGACGCGGACGAAGGACATCTTCAACGCCGACATCGTGGGCGTCGGGCTCTACTAAATCTAACCCGGCAACAGGCGAAGGACGGCTCTCCGGGGCCGTCCTTTTTTTTTACCTCAGGAGCGAGGCCAACTCCTCCAACCCCGCCTCGACGGGGCCGGAGATCTCGAGGGTCAGGACCCGCCGCCCCTTCTCGGCGAGGGCCAGCGCGTCCCCGCGGGCCTGGGCCCTGAAGAGACTGCCGAAATCCGCGGCCGGCCGGGGGATCCCCGCAACGGCCGGGATCGCGACCTCCGGAAGGACGGCCGGCGCGAGCATCAGGAATAGCCCCCTGTTCCCGTCGCCCTTGTGGAGCTGTCCCGTCGAGTGGAGATAGCGCGGGCCGAACCCGACCGTGACCGGCAGGCCCGTCCCGCGCCGGAGGCGGTCCGCGAGCCGCGAGACCCGCTCCCCGACGGCTTCCGTCTCCGGCAGGAAGGCCAGGATCGCGAGATAATCCCCGTCGCGGCGGCCGGCCAGGAACCGGGCCAGAGCGCCCCCCGGGCTCTCCTCCCGGTCCGTCCCGACGACCCGAAGGCCCGCGGCGGCGGGGCGGTCCCCGCCGGCCGGGGAACCGTCCGCGGCGGTGGCCAGCAGCTCCCTCGTCCGCTTCTTGGCCGACTCGACATCGGGCTGGTCGAACGGATTGATCCCCATCAGGCGGCCGGCGACGGCCGTGGCGAACTCCCAGAGGAAGAAGTGCGCGGCCAGGGCGTACGGGTCTTTGAGGGTCATGCGGACGACGGGGACGCCTTTGTCGACGAGCGGGCGGACCCGCGCGTCCGGCTCCTCGCCCGCCGGCGCCGTGAGATCGACGAACAGGCGGTCCGGGCCGTAGCCGGCCGGGTCCGTCGGCCCGGATTCGACGACGGGCACGATGCCGCGCCCTTCCTTCCCCGTGCTCTCGGCGACGAGCTGTTCGATCCAGCCGGCCAGCGGCCGGAGCCGGGGCGGCACGATCAAGGTCAGCTTGTCCAGGCCCTTCGACGCGGCCGCGCCCAGGGCCGTCCCGAGCAGGGCGCCGGGATTGCCCGACGCTTTTTCGACGCGGCAGGCGCCCGCCGCGGTCCCGGCCGCGTCGAGGAGGCGGCCGAGATCGACGCCCTTGAGCGCCGCCGGCGCCAGGCCAAAAGCCGAGAGGGCGGAGAACCGCCCTCCGATGTCCGGCCGCCCGTGAAAGACGCGGCGGAAGCCGAGCCCGGCGGCCAGGGCGCCGAGCGGGGTCCCGGGGTCGGTGACGGCGACGAACCGGCGGCCGGCGCGCTCGCCGCCGAGCTCCCGGCGGACGAGGTCGTAGAAGAACGCGAGCAGGGCGACGAGCTCCGCCGTCGTCCCCGACTTCGACGAGGCCAGGAAGAGGGTCTTCCGCGGGTCGAGGCGCGCCCCGGCCGCGGCCACGGTCCCCGGTTCGGTCGTGTCGAGGACCTCGAGCTCGAGCGCGCCGGGGGGCGTCCCGAACGAGCGGGCGAAGACCTCGGGCGCCAGGCTCGACCCTCCCATGCCCAGGACGACCGCCCGGGCGAGGCCCTCGCCGCGGACCTCCGACGCGAAGGCCTCCAGGTCCGGGACCAGGCCCCGGGCCGCCTCCGGCGCGTCGAGCCAGCCGAGCCGGCCGGAGATGTCCCCGTCCTCAGCCTTCCAGAGCGTCCAATCCCGGGCCCAGACGCGGCGGACGACGGCGCCCTCGTCGGCGTCGGCCAGGCAGCGGGAGAGCTCGGGCTCCAGGCGCTCCGCATTGACGATCCGGATCCCGCAGCTCGACAGGTCCATGGGCGGCTCCTTTTTCCCCGGGGGATTATAACAGCACTCCGGGGGGCGGATAAAGCCGCTTGATTATTTCCGCCGGATTCCGGAAGATAGGGGCTCGGTCGACCTCATCGCCGCGAATCCGGAGGGCCCGCCCATGACCAACGCCGCAGCCGCCGCGCCGGTCGGCTTCTTCCACCCGACCCGGCCGATCTACCGCTTCGCCAACCTGCTGTTCATCTCGTCGCTGACGTTCGGCAGCTACTTCGCCTACGACATCATCGGGGCCATCGCCCCGTCCCTCATCGAGCAGCTCGACGCCAGCCGGGCCACCGTCGGGGCGTTCAACACGATGTACAGCGTCGCCGCCATCCTGGTCCTGCTCTTCGCCGGCGTGCTGATCGACCGGCTGGGGACGCGCAAGGCCAGCATCATCTTCTCGATCCTCGTCTTCGCCGGCGCCGCGATCGTCTGGCAGGCCAAGAGCATTCCCCTGATGTTCGTCGGCCGGTTCATCTTCGGGGCCGGGGCCGAGCCCCTGGTCGTCGCCCAGAGCGCGATGCTCGCCCGCTGGTTCAAGAACAAGGAGCTGGCCCTGTCCTTCGGCGTGGCCCTGACCGTCAGCCGCCTCGGCTCCCTCTTCGCCCTCAACAACGGGGAGCTCATCACGCGGTATTTCGGCAGCTTCCGCAACGCCCTGCTGGCCGCGGTCGGCGCCTGCGCCGTCTCGCTCCTCGGGAACCTCTTCTACATCGTCATGGACAAGCGCGGCGAGAAACCCCTCAACCTCCGCGACGAGAGCGCCGGCGACAAGATCGTCTTCAGGGACGTCAAGGAGTTCAAGCCGAC